>JAQUQP010000048.1 GCA_028716025.1 bacterium
TCAGTAATCCCTCACCGGGGATAAAAGGGGTTTTCAGGGTGGTGAGCACAGGTACCGGCTCCCGGCCCAATCTTATATAGACCGGCCCTTTTATTTCAGCGGCAGCAATTGTAGCTTTTTTAGCCTCTAAAAAATCGCAAGGGACAAACACAGTTAAATTCGGCAAGACCCTGGTTAAAGCAAATTCTTCCAAAGCCTGATGACTGGCGCCATCAGGTCCGGTCAATATCCCGCCATGTGAACCACCGATCTTGACATTAAGATTGCTATAACAAATAGTAGTGCGCAACTGTTCCCAAGCCCGGCCGCTGGCAAAAATAGAATAGGTGCTGGCAAATGGGATCTTGCCGGTAAGACTTAGCCCCGCGGCTAACCCGAGTAAATTTTGTTCCGCTACTCCGACGTTAAAAAATCTTTCTGGAAATTTATTTTTGAAAAGCTCAGTGGATGTGGAACGGCTTAGATCAGCGTCGAGCACAATAATATTTTTATTGGTTGCGCCCATTTCGATCAAAGCTTCTGAATAACCATACCTAGTTGCTTTCTTCTCCATTTGTACTCCTTATTAGAATACCTGCTCTATTCCAGTTCCTTGAGCGCTTTGGCGGTCAATTCCTTATTGGGCACTTTGCCATGCCACTCTTCCTGGTCTTCCATAAAACTCACGCCCCTGCCTTTTACGGTACGCGCGATGATCGCTGTTGGTTTCTCTTTGGTCTTAGCCGCTGCGGCATAAGCCTCCAGTATCTGATTAAAATCGTGCCCGTCTATTTCTATAGTATGCCAGCCAAAAGCTCTAAATTTATCCGCGATAGGATAAACATTCATGACCTGTCTTATCCGACCATCGATCTGCAAGTCATTATTATCCACGATACAACAAAGGTTATCCAACCGGTAATGTCCAGCGCTCATCGCGGCTTCCCAGATCTGTCCTTCTTGCAGTTCCCCATCACCAACCAGGCAATATACCCGGATATCTTTTTGGTCAAGCTTACCGCCAAGAGCCATGCCTGCTGCTACAGATAATCCCATACCTAATGACCCGGTGGATACTTCGACCCCGGCTACGTCCCGGCAACTAGGGTGTCCCTGCAAACAACTGCCGAGTTTGCGCAAGGTTAATAGTTGTTCAGAAGGGAAATATCCTAATTCAGCCAAACAAGCGTATAAAACCGGCGCGCAGTGCCCTTTAGACAGGACAAAACGGTCACGACCCGACCAATGCGGATCTGCCGGTTTTTGACGGAGGATACTAAAAAATAAAGCGGTCATCAAGTCGGTGGCTGAAAGTGAACCACCAGGATGACCGCTGCCAGCTGCTCCTAGCATTTTTATTATATCTTGTCTGATTTTTTTAGCTTGATCCTTTAACCGTGCGATATCCAAAATACCCCCCAGATGAAACAAATTCTAAATCCGAAATACGAAATTCTAAACAATTTAGCCCAGGATTTTTTTAACGCGGTCCATCAACTCTTGAGGATGAAAAGGCTTAACGATATAATCCATTGCTCCTAATTCCAGACTTTTGGCAACATCACCTTCTTGCCCCAGCGCGCTTAACATAATTATCGGGATCTGCTTGGTCACTTCGTTTTCTTTTAATCTTCTGGTGGCTTCATTACCATCGATCACCGGCATCATTATATCCATCAATATCAGATCAGGTTTTTCCTGGACTGCCAGTTTTACTCCTTCTTCTCCTTCATTGGCACTGACCACCGCAAAAGAATTTTTTTCCAGTAAGTACCGGACCATTTTTACCACGCCCGGCTCATCATCTACGATCAAAACCTTTTTGCTCATGACCTCACCCCTACTCTATTTTAGTATTTTGGCAAAGTAAATGTGAATTTTGCCCCGTTCCTGTTCCTTTTGTCCCAACTAAAAACCTCTTTGTCGATCACCGGGCTTTCCACCCAGATCTTGCCTCCGTGCATTTCAACCAGCAGCTTAGAAATTGCCAGGCCTAAGCCCGTACCGATCACATGCTCAGCTTTAGCTTTAGCTGATCGGTAAAAACGATCGAACATATGCGGCAGATCCTTGGCTTCTATTCCATCACCGTTATCGATTACCTGCACTTCTATGAATTTCCCGGTATCTTTAAAATTAATGACCACTTCTCCTTGGACCGGGACGTACTTAATAGTGTTAGTCATTAAATTAATAATAATTTGGGTCAGCTGGTTTTCATCCGCCGGGATAAGAGGTAGAGGTTCTGCTGGAGGCAACACTTTTATGTTCAGCTTTTTCTCGGTTATGGCCAATCGCAGGTTATGCAAAACCCCATGTACTGTTTTTTCCAGATCTAATGGTTCCTTTTTCAATTCTACTTTGCCGGCTTCTATTTTGGACAGGTTTAACAGGTTATTTATCAAATCGATCAATCGCCTGGTATTCTGGCTGATGATCTCCATGAAATCTTTTTGCGTGGCATTCAGCGTGCCGGGATCTCCTTGCACCAGCAGGTCGGTAAAGCCCAGAATACTGGTCAATGGCGAGCGTAATTCATGGCTGACAATGGCAATGAAGTCGCTTTTAGCCTGGCTTAGCTCCACTAATTTTTCATTAGCCTGTTTTAAACGTTCATTAGCCCTGGCCAGGTTGCCGGTAGCAATATTGATCTTTTCTTCCAGTTCTTTACTGAATTGCTGCGTTTGCTCATAGAGCTGCGCGTTCTGCAGAACTACTGCCAACTGGCGGGCAAAGGCCATCAGTAGTTCAACCCTTTCCGGAGGGAAAGCCTCGGGATTACGGGAGTTAATGTTCAAAACTCCTAATTTTCGGTCACCGATCAGCAGCGGGATATTAACCATAACCGCGATTTCTTCTTGGGTGAAAAGAGCGGGCAAATGTCCAGGCGACTGGTTGAAATCACGAATAACTAAAGGTTCATTATACAACAACGCTTTTTGGGCCATATCCTCCAGTAAGGCAATGCCGTTAGCATTGACAAAAGAAGTGGATAAACCTCTGGCTCCGCGCATTTTAAAGAGCCCGCTATCACCAACCAGGAAAATACTACAGGAAGATCCTTGCAGTTTTTCCACGCTCATTTCCAAGACCAGGTCTATGATCAGAGTAATGTCCAAGGCTGCGGTAACGGCTCGTGACATTTCAAATAACAAAGTCAACTGTTGCTGGTTTTCCTCAACCTGGGTGACCATCTGGTTGAATTGCCCTGCTAAATAACCTAGTTCGTCATTACCTAATTTTTCCACCCTCGCAGACAAATCGCCTTTTTGGACCCGGCGCATGGCTTTGAGCAGTTTCCCGATACGATTAAATATCATCTGCTCGGAAACAACAAACATCACCAGACCCAGCAAGATGATCCCTAGGACAACTACCAGGAAAAGAACCTGTTTGACGTTTGTCGTCAGCTCATCAGCCACCCGGCTCAGGGAATACCAAATCTTGATCGTGCCGGTTCGTTCGCTCTTATAATAGATCGGGATCTGAACTTCCAGGGCACCGTTAAAATTTTCGGCTTTTTTTTCGCTATGGATAATAGGTTTATTTTTAGTATCAGAAATCAATATATAAAGAACGTCTTTGTCGCTGCTGATCTCCCCCACATACCGTTTAAGAATGGCGACATCTGACTCTTTAATTCCCTGCCGGCTGACTTTAGCCAGGAAACTAGCGTAATTCTTGCTTTTCTTGCTAATGTCATCAGTGACTACCTGCTTTACCTGGTTAACCATAATAAAACCGATCAACAGCATCAGCGGTATCAGGACCACCATCAAGGCGGCGACAAACTTAAAGCCCAGGGTAAATTTGATCTTTGGTCTAAAATTAACATTTTTTTCTTTAGGCATGATCACCTTGGTAATAACCCTGATAATTCCAGGAGGCTTGGGTATATTTATCCGACGCCAATTGCCGCGCCTGTATCAATTCTGCCTCAGTTAAACTGCCGGGAACAAAGCTGATGTGTAATTCAGCGGCAAAACTTTTCTGGAACGCCTCACTAATACTGGCAAAACTTATTTTTTGTTGTAAAACCTCTTCCAAACCGGCAGCTTGCTGCCAAAAAGCCGGATCGCCAGGGGTCCGTAAAATTAAGGATCCCTGCTGGAGGATTAAATCACGATACCGGCGCTGTGCGCTGCCGCATATTTTTTTACCAGCGACCAAAAGATCATACTTAGTGGGATTATTAAAACAGAAAAAATGATTATCTTTACCGTTGAAAACATTTTCCTCGAGGCTAACCGTCACGCCCAGGGCTGACAATGCTTTCTGGATACAGGTAGCGATGATCCGGAAATATTCTACGGCCTGTTGTTGAACTCTTAAATCCCGGCGGTTAAAAACCACGCTAAAGGTTAGTTCCTGGTCATGTAAGACAAATCCACCGCCAGTAGGACGGCGGATAAGATCAATATGCTTTTGAGCGCAAAAATTCGCCAGAATTGCGTCTATGTGTTGAAAATATCCTAAACTAATGGTGCGTTTCTGCCAGGAATACAAACGCAACGTGGACATTCCTGTCCCGGTCTGGCATTGGCATAGAATAGCCTCATCCACTGCCATATTCCAAGCGCCATCCTGGGGATCATCTACCAGCAGCCGCCATATTCTTTTATTCGTGCTATTCGCTATCATTCGTGTAATTCGCGCTACTTCTTCAGAAACGCGAAATCAAGCACCATATTCAGATATTTGTACTGTTTCGGCACACTTTCAAAAGAAATATACTGCATGGGAATTTTTTCTTTATCAAACACGCTATGTATCGAACGGACAAATTCCCCTTCGATCAAATTATTGGATGGCGGAGGCCCCATCCAAATAACCAGATCAACTCCTTGACTCCGACAGAGGTCAATCATTTCGCTGAAATTCAGGTTGGCACTGGGAGTATAGGTCTGGGCAAAGGTCTTATCAAGTTTGAATTTGATCTTATGCTTCTTAATAGTCTCGGCAAAGTTCTTAATCATATTATCTAATTCTTTATCCTTGCCAGCTGGATAGATATAGCCTGTCCGCAGGTTGCGGGCGTCTTCCCCTTTGGCTGCCATTGCCGGCTGTGGGATTACCGCTTCCTTACGTTTTTCCGGTTCAGGTGGTGATGGCGGTGGCACATCCCGAGTTGGTTCCGGCTTGGGTTCGGGCGCTGGCTCAGGCGTTGGTTCCGGAACTGGCTCCGGTGCGGCTGCCAGCGGTTCACTGGCCGGTACTTCCGGCGCTAACTCTTGTACTGCCGGTGTCTCAGGAACAGCAGGTGCCGGTTCAGATTCACTCACTATCTCCTGCGGCCGGGGCACACTCGTCTCAGGCTCGAAAATAATTTCCGTCTTTTCCTCAATGACCTGGGTTAGACTTTCTTCAAGCGGGGCTAAGGTATTCATTTCTATCCCAGTAGTTTCTTCCGGCAATAGATCCTGCAGTAATTCTTCAGCCAAAGATTTATTTATCTGACGATTGGTCAAAGAAGCATAGGCCACTATACGGATTAAAAATCCTTCCAGTTCGCGGATATTCGATTTCAGTTGTTCGGCGATGAAATACATGACCTCATCTTCAATCTGCACCTTGGTACTATCTGCCTTCGCTTTCAGGATCGCTACCCTGGTTTCCAAATTCGGCGATTGGATATCAGTGATCAATCCCCACTCAAAGCGGGAACGTAGCCGTTCTTCCAGTACAGAAATTTTCTTCGGCGGCTTATCGCTGGCAATAACAATCTGTTTATGGTCATCATAAAGGGCGTTAAAGGTATGATAAAACTCTTCCTGGGCCGCCTCTGCTTCCGACAGGAATTGCACATCATCGATCAGCAAGACATCTATTTTCCGGTACTTATTCCTGAATTCAATGATCTTTCCATAGCGAATAGCATCAATTACTTCAGCCATAAATCGTTCAGCAGTAGTATATAACACCTTTGCTGTAGGATCATTTTCCAGTACAAAATGGCCGATCGCTTGCATTAAATGGGTTTTACCCAGGCCCACATCACCGTACATAAATAACGGATTGTATACTTTCCCTGGCATCTCAGCCACAGCCAGAGCGGCGGCTTTGGCAAAATGATTACTTTTACCAACAACAAAAGTGTCAAAAGTATAGCGCGGATTTAAACCAATTTCTGAAAAAAGAGCTAATTTTTGGTCCTCTGTTAATACTGGTTTAGTCGCTGTTTCAGCGGTCAGTGGAGCGGCAATAGGAACCTCTCCTGCTATTTCCTGGTTTATTTCTTCATCAATTAATTCCTTTTCTTCTACCGGCGGCATATATTTAGAAAAATCAAAATTATCAGGACTCTCCTTAAAATCCTTTACGATCTCGTATATTTTCTCTTTGTCTTCTTCTACCAGTTGGTAAATGTAAAATGACCAGTTATAGTCCTTCTCTCTTAAAGAAGTAGGCCGGCCGCAGCTATAGTTGAGCTTGGTCAGTATGTTAGACAGCTTGATGCCGTCTTCCCGATCGCCATGTAGTACTATTTTCCAGCGACTCGGATAATCTGCGGTAAAACTTTCGACAAGATCCCATTTTGTAATCATTTTTACCTCGCATCCCTTCTTTTTTCATATTTCAAAATAAGCTGGCGGCTGGCCCTGGCTTCATCGATCCGCCCTACCGGGCTGGTTTGTGGCGCCTTTTTCAACAATTCCGGAGTTTGTGCCGCTTCCGTAGCAATTTGGATCAAGGCTTTAGCAAAATTGTCCATGGTTTCTTTAGTTTCGGTTTCGGTCGGCTCGATCATCATGGCTTCATGGACAATGAGCGGGAAATAGATCGTCGGCGGATGAAATCCGTAATCAATGATCCGCTTGGCGATATCCAGAGTACTGACGCTCCACTCATGACGCGGGGTCATGACAAATTCGTGCATACAGGAGCGGGGATATGGCACCGGGTAAAACTTTTCCAATAGATGCATTAAATAATTGGCATTGAGAATGGCTTGTCGTCCCACCCTCGATATGCCCTCCGCGCCCAGGGCCAGGAAATACGCATACGCCCGGACCGCGATCAGGAAATTCCCGTAGAAAGAACGGACTTTACCGATAGAATCTTGCGGCAGATAATCCCAGGAAAACACCTTCCCGTCTTTTCTGATCCGGGGAACTGGTAAAAAAGGTATCAGCTCTTTGATCGTACCTACAGCGCCAGCACCTGGCCCGCCGCCGCCATGCGGCGTGGAAAAAGTTTTATGTAAATTAAAATGCATGACATCAAAACCCAGCTCAGCAGGCTTTACCAATCCCAGCAAAGCGTTAAAATTAGCACCGTCGCCATAGAGCAGCGCTCCATGATCATGCACTAAACGGCTCACTTCAAGAATATTTTTTTCAAATAGACCTAACGTATTCGGGTTGGTCAGCATCAGGGCGGCAACATCATGGCCCAGGTTCTGGCGCAGGTCTGCCAGGTCTATATTACCTTGGGCGTCACTCTTCACTTGCCTGACCTGATATCCGGCCAAAGACGCGGTAGCAGGATTAGTACCATGCGCTGTATCAGGAACAAGTATCACTGTCCGCTTTTGCCCGGCAGGCTGCTTTTGGTGATACGCTTTGATCAGCAGGATGCCGGTAATTTCACCATGCGCGCCCGCCGCTGGCTGCAAAGTCATGCCTGCGAATCCGCTTACTTCCTTTAAAAAACCTTCCAGCTCATAGATCAGTTCCAAAGCGCCCTGGACACATTCTTCAGGAGTATAAGGATGGATCCCCGCCAATCCCTCAAAATCTGCCACTGCTTCGTTCACTTTAGGATTATATTTCATGGTGCATGAACCTAAAGGATAAAAACCGTCATCTACGCTAAAATTCAATTTTGAGAGCGCGGTAAAATGCCTGATCACATCCTGCTCGCAAGCGCGCGGTAAAACCACCTCGCCCTGTCCTAAAAATTCCGCGGGAATATATTTCCCGGCTACGGCCGGGTCAACGGCTGGAACATAATCTGCCGGTTGTGAATGATATTCGAAGATCACTTTCTCCAAATTATCTAACCTCTTCTTTCAAAACATCCACCAGGTCGTCTATTTCCGTTTTTGTCCTTTTTTCAGTAACGCAGAATAAGAGCGCGTTTTTAAGTTCAGGATAAAAAGTTTTTAGCGGCAGGCCGCCGATGATCTTTTTCTTTAATAAATTCGAACTCAAAGAATCTACGTTTCCAGGCGCAATAGCGACAAACTCGTTAAAGAACGGAGCTTTGAAAATTATTCTCCAGCCCGGTATCCTGGCAATAGCTTCAGCCAGGTAATGAGCTCCGACTAAAGACGCGGTCGCCGCATTTCTTAAGCCTGAAAAGCCCAGCGAAGAAAGATATACGCAAGCGCTTAAAGCGCATAAAGCTTCATTAGAACAAATATTACTGGTGGCCCTTTCGCGGCGGATATGTTGCTCCCTGGTCTGCAGGGTTAGGACGTAGGCGCGTTGTCCGCGGTTATCAATACTTTCTCCCACTATCCGGCCAGGCATCTTGCGGATGAATTCCTGGCGGCAGGCAAAGACCCCCAAATACGGCCCACCGAAAGAAACCGGCATTCCCAATGATTGGCCCTCGCCAATAACAATATCAGCGCCGTACTCTGCCGGCTTTTTCAAAACACCCAGGCTCACCGGATAAACACTGGTGATAAACAGAGCCCCGGCGTCGTGAGCCGCCTTACTAAGTTGCTGGACCTGTTCCAGGCAGCCGAAAAAATTCGGCTGCTGTACAACAACTGCCGCTACGTGTTCATTTAACTGGTCCTTTAATTCAGCCGGATCAGTAATACCATCGATAAAAGATATTTCTTTAATAATGACCGCTGAATTTTTTATATAAGTCCGCAACACTTGCCGGTACTCTGGATGGATCGTCTTAGCTATCAGGACCGTATTTCTCTGGGTGTGTTCGCAGGCCAGGTGCACTGCCTCGTAAAGCGCGGTAGCCCCGTCGTACAAGCTGGCATTAGCGACATCCATACCGGTTAAATTGCAGATCATGGTCTGGTATTCAAAGATCGATTGTAAGGTCCCCTGGCTGATCTCGGGTTGATAGGGAGTATAAGCAGTATAGAATTCCCCTCGTTTTGTTATCACCGGGACCGTGCTCGGGATATAATGGTCATAAGCGCCGGCACCTAAAAAACAGGCATATCCAGCCACGCTGGCATTTTGGTCGGCTAATTGCCGTACCCGCCGCTGGACCTCTAATTCACTGGCTGCCGGCGGTAAAGCCAGGCGTTGGCGAATGATCTTGTCCTGCGGTATATCTTTTAAGAGATCTTCTGTTGAAGCTACGGCTAACCCGCGTAACATTTCCCGGTTAGCGGCTTCATTATTGCCAATATATTCCATAACTACTTAGATCCTTCTTTAATGAGCTTTTCATAAGCTTCTGCTGACAATAAACCAGACAATTCTCCGGCAGCAGATAATTCTACCTTGATCATCCAGCCACTGGTATAAGGTTCTTTGTTCACTAATTCCGGTTGCTTGCCCAGGGTTTCATTAATAGCGCTCACTTTCCCGCTAACCGGGCTGAACAGATCACTGACTGCTTTAACGCTTTCAGCCACGCCAAAAGATTCTTCCTGTTTTAACTGGCGGCCGACTTTTGGCAGTTCTACAAATACGATATCGCCCAATTCCTCCTGGGCATAATCAGTAATACCGATAATTACATTATTACCTTCCTGTTTTACCCACTCATGGGATTTACTGTATTTCAATTCCTTCGGGACCATTACTACCTCCGGGATTAGTTTATTGTTGATTGTTGATTGAATAAACCTTGCTTTTGCTTTTTCTATCAACTATGAACATTTATTAATCTCTAACGTGGCTGGGAACAAAAGGCGTCTTCACGACCGTCGCCGGGTATTTCTCGTTCCTGATCTCTACGTTCAGGATAGTGCCGGGTACAGCTTCGGTGATCCGGACATATCCCGTCGCAATACCTTTATTTAAAGCCGGTGAAAATGTCCCGCTGGTGATCTGTCCCGCCGGGCTACCACCCTGGTTAAAGACAGGAAAGCCGTGCCGGGCAATTTGCCGGTTCTGCATTTCCAGGCCAACCAGTTTACGGGATATTCCTGCTTTTTTTGCCTGCTCCAAACTGGCCTTGCCGATAAAACTATCCTTCTCCATTTTTACCGCCCAGCCGAGCCCGGCTTCCAGGGGATTAGTATCCTGGTCGATATCATTGCCGTATAAGGGATATTTCATTTCCAGCCGCAAAATGTCCCGGGCTCCTAACCCGCACGGGGAAACACCCTGGTCCATAATGGCTTGCCAGATAGCTACGGTATCCTGCTCTGCTCCAGCCGGCGCAAAATAAAAGATCTCATAGCCGAGCGCGCCGGTATATCCGGTACGGGAAATAGTTACCGGCCGGCCGGCGATCTGTCCCGCTGTAAAATGTAAATAATCCAACTTGGCGATCTCTGGCCCGGCAAGTGTCGCCAGGACCTTCCTGGAGTCAGGACCTTGCAATGAAATAAAGGAAGTTCTTTCGGAAATATTATTCAAGATCACGGCATACTTATTTTTTTGCGCGACCAGGTGCTGGTAATCTTTTTCAGTGTTAGAAGCATTTACCACCAACAGGTAATTACGCTGGGCGATCTTATAGATGAATAGATCGTCAACGATCCCGCCATGATCATAACACAGGACGCTATACAGGCAATCTCCCGGGACCATAGATGATATATCATTGGTCAGGGTATGCTGCAGGAATTCGTCCGCTTGTTCACCGGTAACGGTTATTTCACCCATATGGCAAATATCGAATAAGCCGGCTTTTTTCCGTACCGCCCAATACTCTTCAATAATACTGCTGTATTGCACCGGCATTAACCAACCGCCGAATTCGATCAAACGGGCATTATGCTGTTGGTGCCAGGAGTAGAGTTTAGTCTGTTTCAATTCTGGAAATCTCCGATTCCCCGTCCTTTGAACAAGGCGATATCAACTACCAGGCCAACGAACGTGGCCCGTGACGCCATTTTATTCAGCGGGATAGCTTTGATCAGCACTTTCCGTTTTTTAGGCATTTCTTTAAGTAATTCGGACAAGTTTTTGGCTTCAGGAAAAACTTGATAATTAGGTATGAATATCAAAAATGCTTCGATATTAGAGGCCTGATATATCTCTATCAAGTTAGCTAGGTCCAATTGAGCTCTTTGGGGAAAATTATCCTCAAAAACATTTTCCAGGCTAAAAGGATGATGTTTAACGGTTTTTAGAACATCAGTCAGGCCGGTGAGAAAAAGACGGGCCTTTTCCTGTTCTCCATCAGGATACAGAATACCTACCCGCACTACATTTTCCTGCGGTACCGGAAGTTCCTCCGGCAAGTCTTTTTCTTTCTGTAAATACATAGGCTGGATGCGGCCTACTTCCAGGGGGATGGATTCATCATTCTCCTGGCCCGGTATTTTAATATCTCCGGGTAAAACTATATCTTTGCGCTTAAGAGCTTCTTTAGCTTCTGCTTTGCTAATGCCTCGGGCAGCTAGGTCCTTGATAACACCGCCTATTTCTTTGGCTAAGACATCATCTTTAGCTGGAGAGCCGGGTTTCTTTTTCACCTCAGACAATTCCCCGGCTTCAGCGACCGAAAGACGTTTCATAAATTTTTCAATTTCCAGCCTGGTTTCTTTACTGGAAGTATTTAGATAAAAACCCCAATTATAGTCGCCACGCGAGGCTTTAAGCGGAAAGGGAGGCTGGCAAACTTTTTCAAATTTACCCACTATCCGGAAGACATCCTCCCGGTCGCCATTAACAGATACCAGGTAGCGATCCTGATTTTTATCATCAAAATAGGATTCTATTTTCCAACGGGTGATCATTATTTTTCCCTCTTGCCTTGATTGTTATTCTCATCAACTCCGGTGTAAATACCCCGGACGCTCAGCATCAGTTCGTCAGGATTAGTGGCGTTGTCCAGAGCTTCTTCCAGGGAGATCTTCCCTTCCTTGTACAAATTCAACAAAGACTGGTCAAAAGACTGCATACCATAAAAAGTACCTTGTTGCATAGCCGTATAAATACCAACGTCCTTTCCTTCCGCGATCAGCTTCCTGACAAACGGAGTAACTGTCAAAATCTCAATAGCCGGTATCCGTCCTTCCTGATCGACGCGTGGTATAAGGCGCTGGGCAATAATACCCCGTAATATCTGGCTTAACGTCATCCTGATCTGGGCTTGCTGATGAGGAGAATACATATCAACGATACGGTTCACGGTATGTACCGCGTCAATAGTATGAACTGTGGAAATAACCAGATGCCCGGTCTCTCCACCCATGATCGCGGCATTAACAGTTTCAAAATCCCTCATTTCGCCGATCACGATAACATCCGGGTCCTGGCGCAATACATGCTTCAGCGCCTGACCGAAAGACTTGGTATCACTGCCTACTTCGCGTTGGCTAACGGTGCTCATTTTGTCATTGTGATAAAATTCAACAGGGTCCTCAATGGTAATAATGTTGGAACGGCGGGTGGAATTGATAAAATCTATCATAGTATTAAGAGTAGTGGTTTTTCCGGCTCCGGTGATACCGGCAATTAAAATAAGCCCGCGGTTATGACTGGTTATTTTACGCATGGTTTCATGAGGCAGGTTGAGTTCTTCAAATGTTTTCGGAGAAGGAGGGATGACCCGCAAACTTAAAGCTATCCCGCCTTTCTGTCGATACAAATTGACCCGAAAACGGGATACTCCTTCCACTTCATAACCAAG
>JAQUQP010000049.1 GCA_028716025.1 bacterium
ATACCCCCTGGGGCTCACAAAAATGCTGTTTCGAAATCTAAATAAGGAAAATATTCCCGGAGTAATATATTTACATCCTTTTGAAATAGGAGTAACCGTTACCAGGTTTAAAGAGATATCTTTGAGGAAAAAATTCAGGACCTATGTGGGTATCGGTTCGATCCAGAAAAAACTTGCCCGGTTACTGCATGATTTTTCTTTTCTGGCGGTGGAAGATTATTTAAGAACTCAACAGGTCAAGGAATTCCCTAATGGAATATCTGGTAAAAAAAACATTTGAATTAAGCGAGACTGAAAAACAAGCCATAGCTGCTCTACATTTAAGGGTCTTTAACAAAGAATTGTCCTTAACCGAATTTAACCGCAAATTCGGGTTAGCCAACACCGGCTATTCTTATCACGGGCTGATCAAGGAAAAAGGGATTATCATTGGTAATTATGCCGCTATCCCTTACCGTTATCAATATTTTGGACAACCGCTGATTTTTGCTTTAGCTGTTGACGGTATGATCGATGAACCATACCGGGATTTTCATAGTTACAATAAAGTAGCGGCTCTGGTGTATGAAGCCCTAAAAAATGATGGGATCCCTTTTATTTATTGTTTTCCTAATGAACAAGCCTATCTATATACGAAAAGGGTCCTTAAATGGCAGGATATGGGAGAGCTTAATTATTTTGTACAAATTTTGCGTCCCAGCGCGGTGAAAAAGTTTTTGGTTTTATTTAATTGGTTTTTTATTGGTTGGGCTTGGTTAGCCAATAAGCTCGCCGGAAAAAAGGATATGACTGGCGATAAACAAGAGTATAATATACGGAAAGTATTGGATGATAGTTTCATGAGATTCAGGTATGATAATACCTATGTTATCTCTAACCCTGTTCCTGGAGTTTCTTGCGTTTACCGGATCTATACTGAAAATGGAACCAGAGTGGCTTATGTGATAGATATTGACCCTTTAAGTAAAACCGCGGCTGGCCGGGCGGTAGCGGAATTAAGCCGGCAGGAATTCAGGAACATTGACCTGGTACTTTATATAGGTAAACTAAGACAGGTCCCTATAAATCTGATCACTATACCTGGCGGATGCGAACCAAAAAAGATTAGAATGATCGGTAAGATCCTTCTTAGTGAGCAAATAGATGACCGGGTATTTGATCTAAATAATTGGCTGGTGAATATTGCCAGTTTTGATATAAGATAAAGGCGGGAAAATATTGCGGATCTGGTTATTACAAATAAGTGAACCATTGCCCTTAAGTCCAACTGTAAAAAAAATGAGGACAGCTTTGCTGGCGGAAAAGCTGGTTGGCCGAGGCCATCAAGTAACCTGGTGGACCGGGGCTTTTGACCATACCAGCAAAAAGTGGTTGTCAGTATTTTCCGCCGGAGAGCAGATAAAACTGCAAGAGAATTATACTCTAGTTGGATTGAAGGGAACCGGATATAGTCGGAATATTTCTCTTAGAAGGTACATAGACCACCGGATTGTTGCCCGTCAATTCCGGAAGAAAGCCCGTATGCTGGACCGGCCGGATATGGTCATAACTTCTATGCCCACACACGATTTGGCCTATGAGGCGGTGGATTTTGGCCGGCGTAATAAAGTACCGGTCATAGTGGACATAAGAGATCCTTGGCCGGATGCTTTTCTTTTTGACTTGCCGGCTGGCTTGAAATTATTGGCCAGGATAGTTTTACTGGTTGATTTCCGGATAATCAGGAAAGCACTTGAGCAAGCTACTTCCATTGTGGCGGTAACCCGGGCACTCTTAACTTGGTCCCGGCAATATACTAAAACCGGCGATACTACTGCGGACCGGGTGTTTTATCTCGGATACAAAAGAATAGTGCTGGAAAATAAGAATGAATTAGATCACCGTTTTGCGTCACTACAGAAAACATTGCGGGAAAAATATATTGTCCTTTATCTGGGAGCGATAAACAGGAATTATCATAATCCGTTTATTATATTGGAAGCGGCAAAAGCGCTTCGAGACTTGGGTGATATTCATTTTATTATTGCCGGTGATGGTCACGATTACAATGATTTGAGCGTGGCAGCCGACGGTTTGGTCAATGTCACCTTGACTGGCTGGCTTAATAGTGAAGAGATTGAATATATATTGTGCCAATCGAAAATAGGTTTATGTCCTACGGTCAAGACTGTGAATCAGACATCTAATAAGATCTATATGTATCTCTCTGCCGGATTACCATTGGTATCTTCATTTCACGGTGAAGCCAAAGAATGGGTGGAGAAATACAGGGTAGGGTATTATTATCCTCCTAACGATGTTCAAGGTCTGGTCGAGAGGATCAGGCGATTATACCAGGATAAAGAAATGTACAAACAAATGAGCGCTAACGCGATAAAATTATATGAAGATAAATTCAATGCTGATAAAATTTATACTGCCTATGCGGAATACATAGAAGAAATGGCAAAAAAATAATGCAGAATTCGCTTAAACGTCTAATGGATATATTATTTGCCCTGGCCGGTATAGCGATATTCTCTCCTGTTTTATTGGCCGTGGCTTTATTGGTTAAGAAGGAAGATGGCGGGCCGGTCTATTATAACGGTGCCAGGGTGGGACGGGATGGCCGGATCTTTAAAATGCATAAATTCCGGACTATGGTGCTTAATGCCGATAAGATTGGGGGGGCGTCCAGCGCCGATGATGATCCCCGTATTACGGGGATAGGGAAAAAACTCAGAAAATATAAATTGGACGAATTACCGCAATTATTCAATGTGTTAAGGGGGGAAATGAGTTTTGTCGGCCCGCGGCCGGAAGTGCCTTATTATGTGAATATGTTCACCGAGCAGGAAAAACAAATACTGAGCATTAAACCAGGTATTACCGACTGGGCTTCGCTCTGGAATTCTGATGAAGGGGCGCTCCTAGCGGGCAGCCCGGATCCGGAAAAAACTTATCTAGAAAAGATCAGGCCGGAAAAGATAAAACTGCAACTTAGATATGTGCAGGAACATTCACTGCTTACGGATTTTAATATTATTATCCAGACATTATTAAAAATTGCCAAACATTAGGAAGACAGGATACCGGATGTATTCAAAACAACTGTTAAAAAAAATGTATGTGGATATGGTGACGATACGCTATACTGAAGAAAGCTTAGTTGACCCGATCATCAGGGGAGAAGTCAAATGCCCGGTACATTTGTACAGCGGTCAAGAAGCAGTGGCTGCCGGAATAGGCGCGGCATTGGGCAAGAAAGACTATGTCTTTGGTAACCATCGTTCGCATGGTCATTATCTGGCACACGGGGGTACGGTCAGGGAACTGCTCGCGGAAATTTATGGCAAAGAATCTGGTTGTGCCAAAGGGCGAGGCGGCTCCATGCATGTTTGCGCTCCGGCAGCTGGATTCCTGGGTGCAGCCCCGATAGTAGGCGGAACTATTGCTTTGGCTGCCGGTGCGGCTTTGGCCGCCAGTATAAGGAAGGATGGCAGGATAGCAGTCAGTTTTTTTGGTGACGGGGCTACCGGGGAAGGGACTTTTTACGAGTCTCTTAACTTTGCTTCCTTAAAAAAACTGCCATTAATTTTTGTTTGCGAGAATAATCTGTATGCTACTCATATGCCATTGAAGGATTGTAGGGTCGCGAATAATATTGTGGAAACAGGCAAGCCATTCTGTATCCCATCTTTTCGCGAAGACGGCAATGATGTTTTAAAAGTTTATGAACTAGCCCTGAAAGCGGTGGCTTTATGCCGGTCAGGAAAAGGCCCGGTTTTATTGGAATTCATGACCTACCGGATGAGAGGGCATGTTGGTCCCGATGATAATATACAAGGATGCCGCACTGATATTCGGCCAGCCAAGGAAGTAGCTAAGTGGAAAGGCCAGGATCCTATTATTAGGTTTGAAAAATACCTGCTAGACCGGAAGTTCTATAATTTGAAAGAACTGGAAAGCTTGAAAGAATGTGTTGCCAGGACCGTGAAAACCGCGTTAGAATTTACCAAGAGCAGCGAATATCCCAATCCCAAGGATTTAAACGAATATGTCATCAAAAAATAGGATTTTACAATATAGCTTGGCTATTAATGAAGCTCTCCACCAGATGATGTCCGGTGATAAAAGAGTTTTTCTTATCGGGCAAGGAGTGAATAGTCCCTGGTATGTAGGAAATACCGCCCGGGGGTTACTGGAAAAATTCGGTTCAAGCAGGGTAATAGATACGCCGGTTTCCGAAAACGGTATTACCGGCGCTGCTGTAGGCGCGGCGCTAGCGGGTATGAAGCCGGTAATGGTCCATCCCCGGATGGATTTTATGCTTTATGCCTTGGATCCGATAATAAATGAGGCGGCGAACTGGCATTATATGACCGGAGGAAAGTCAACAGTTCCGGTAGTTATCTGGGGTATTATTAACCGCGGCGGCGAGCAGGCGGCGCAGCATTCCCAGGCATTCCATGGCCTTTTTGCCCATATCCCCGGTCTAAAAGTAGTGATGCCATCCACACCTTATGACGCTAAGGGATTAATGATCGCGGCTATTAAAGACGAAAATCCAGTGGTTTTTATCGATGACCGTTGGTTGTATCGGGCTGAAGGACATGTTCCGACAGAGCTTTATACAGTACCTATCGGTAAAGGGGTGATCAGGAAAAAAGGGACGGATGTAACCATTGCCACTATCTCCTATATGGTCCCGGAATCTTTAGTAGCGGCACAGGAATTGGCAGAAGCAGGCGTATCTGTGGAAGTACTTGACTTGCGTTCAGCAAAACCTCTTGACCAGGACTTGCTTATTCGTTCAGTGAGTAAGACCAAGAGACTGGTGGTAGCGGATGTCGGCTGGAAAACCGGTGGGCTATCAGCGGAAGTAACGGCGATAATAGCGGAAAACATCGGTACCGATCTAAAAAAACCGATCCAGCGAGTAGCTCTTCCCGATGTACCGGCGCCATCCAGCAAAACCTTGGAAGCGGTGTATTATCCCCGGAGTAAAGATATAGTTAAAGCGGTAAAAAAGATATTTTTCTAAGGAGGAATAATGGGATATAAGGTTCATTTTGTTGATCCGGCTAAAAACTATAAAATGATCAAGAAAGAAATTGATGCTGCATATTTTGCGGTGATGAGCAAAGGCGATCTCATTATGCGTGGTCAGCTAAAGAATTTCGAAAAGGATCTGGCCAAGTTTGTGGGAGTTAAATACGCTATTGGCACTAATAGCGGCTATGATGCTTTACATATTTCAGTCCAGTGTGCTGGCGTAGGCCATGGTGATGAGGTTATTGTGCCATCACATACTTTTGTGGCTACTGCCTCAGCGGTAGTAAATGCCGGGGCCCAACCAGTTATGGTGGATGTTGGCTCTGATTATAATATTGATGTAACCAAGATTGAAAAAGCCATTACTAAGAAAACAAAAGCGATCATACCGGTACATTTGAATGGCCGGATGAGCGATATGGACGCAGTCATTAAGATCGCGGGGAAATATAAGTTGAAGGTGATTGAAGACGCTTGCCAATCCCTGGGAGCTACGTTTAAGGGAAAAAAGGCGGGGTCCATTGGCTTGACCGGCTGCTGGAGCTTTTATCCATTCAAGATACTGGGTGGTTATGGTGATGGGGGAGCGATCACGACCAATGACCCAAAAGTTGCGCGTATGGCAACTTTTTTGCGTTGGAATGGCGAAGACCGTGAAACCGGTGCCTATCATTACCACGGTTATACTTGTTTACTGGATAATTTACAGGCCGCTTTCCTGGAGGTTAAACTGAGACATTTGCCGGATTGGATCAAGCGGCGCAGGGAAATAGCGGAAGTGTATAAAGAAGGATTGCAGGATATAACCGATCTAATCTTACCGCATTTTGCCGATAACCGTTTCCGGGATGTATTCCAGAATTATGTTATCAGGTTCAATAAGCGCGATGACTTGTTGGCCTATCTTAAGAATAATGGGGTAGAGTGCCTGGTGCATTGGCGTAAACCTTACTATTCTTACAAAGCTCTGGAGTTAAAAGACACCGGTTTTCCGGAAACAGAATCAATTTCCAGGGAAGTGATTTCTTTACCTATGAACGTGGAAATGTCTGACCGGGAAGTAAAATACGTTATAGCTATGATCAAGAAATATTTTAAATTAAAATAAGGAGTTATCATGGTTGAACAGCGTGATAAGATCATCCAGGCGGTATACGCAGCCATTGATGAGCTTAACGGTAGTCTCCCGGAAGGGGACAGGATCAATAAAACCCGGGAGGAAATATTGATTGGCAAATCCGGCAAAATAGACTCCTTGGGGATGATCAATTTAATAGTGGCCGTGGAGCAAAAAATAGAGGAAGAATTACAGGTGACGTTATCCCTGGCCAATGATAACGCTATGTCGGCGGAAAACAGTCCTTTTAAAACAGTGGGCTCACTGATCGATTATGTAGAAAAATTATTGAAAGGGTCGGGGAATGATTGACCGGAAAGTAATGCTCATTACCGGCACTAGTCGGAGTATCGGCAAATACTTGGCCGAATATTATAGCAGACAGGGATTTGCCGTGATCGGTTGCAGTCGGAAAGAAGTGGAACAAGCTTGTCCGAATTACCGGCACTTTGTTCTGGATGTTACTGATGAAGCGAAAGTTAAGCAAATGTTTATAACCATAGCCAGGGAATACGGCCGCTTGGATATCTTGATCAATAATGCCGGCCTGCAGACTATTAATTATGTATTGTTGACAACGATAAATACGGTCAATGATGTTTTACGGGTAAATGTGGCCGGTCCCTTTTTATTCTGCAGAGAAGCGGCTAAGCTGATGAAAAAAAATAAAGAAGGCAGGATAATCAATTTTTCCAGTATCGCCGTGCCCTTAGCCAGCCCGGGCAGTGCTGTTTACAGTGCTTCCAAAGCCGCTCTGGAGCAATTCAGTAGAGTGCTGGCCAAGGAAGTGTATAACGAGGGGATTAAGGTTAATGTTTTGTCTTTGTCTATAGTACAGGATTCGGGTATGGCTGGGAATTTTAATGAGCAGATAATTAAAGAGACCTTAGCCCGAACGATTACGAAAAAACCAATAACTTATCAGGATATAAGCCAGGCTATAGATTCATTGGTGACTGGAAAAGACAAGGAATTTTCCGGTCAGGTTATTTGCCTGGGAGGGGTCAGCAAAGAATGAGGATAAAAATTGCGGCCATAGAATATTTTTTACCGGATAATATTGTGACCAATGAAATGCTGGGGATAGAAAACCCGAATTGGGATATGGCCAGATTGGCGGCCAGAGTCGGGGTTATCCGGCGGCATGTGGCCAAAGATGATGAAACGGCTTTGGACCTGGCCATCAAGGCTTGTGATAAATTGTTTGTTCAAAATCCCGGTTTGCGGGAAAAAGTAGATGGCCTTATCTTTTGTACGGAGAGCGAAGACTACCTTTTACCGCCCAATTCCTGTATTCTGCATAAACATTTTAATTTGCCCGAAAATGTATTGGCTTTTGATTTTAATTTAGCTTGTTCCGGTTATGTTTATGGTTTAGCCTTAGCCGAAGGATTGATCCTGTCCGGCCGGGCTAAGAATATCCTGCTGGTCAATGCCGATACTTATTCCAAATACATAAACAAGCAAGACCGTTCAACCAGGGTATTATTTGGTGACGGATCCGCGGTCTCATGGCTTTGTGCTGCCGAGGGTGATCAAGGTATAGTGGATATTCTTTGTGCCACTGCGGGTAAAAATTATGATAAACTGATCATACCTGCTGGTGGCTGCCGACAACCCAGATCCCCGGAAACCGTCCTGGCAGAAACAGATCATAGCGGTAATGTGCGTACTCTGGAAAATATACGTATGGATGGTATGGGCATATTGACCTTTGTCAATGCGAAGGTCCCTAAACAGATAAGGGATATCCTGGCAAATAACGGGCAAAATATCGACCAAATAGATTTATTCATTTTTCACCAAGCCAGTAATATGGCTTTGGATTCATTACAGAGGATCTTAAAAATAGACTCGCGGAAAGTTTTCCGGAACCTGGAGGAAATAGGTAACACGGTTTCAGCTTCCATCCCGATTGCTTTAAAAGATGCGTCGAACCGGGGTTTGGTCAAGGCGCATAGTAAAGTACTGCTTTCCGGGTTTGGGGTAGGATTATCTTATGCTACTGCTTTGGTTCAATATTAACGGTATTTAGAGAAAGAGGGGAAGAGATTGAAGAAATTAGCAAAAATAACGGAATCATTCACTGAATCAGTGATCAGGGAAATGACCAGAATATGCGATGCTGCCGGAGGATATAATTTATCCCAGGGATTCCCGGATTTTGCCGCGGATAAAGACGTAAAGAAAGCCGCTGTTGAGGCGATTTTAAAGGATTATAACCAGTATCCGGTTACTTTTGGGGAACCGGAACTTCGTCAAGCTATAGGGGAAAAAGTTAAAAAATATAATAACCTAACGGTTAATCCTGATACGGACATTACTGTTACTTGCGGAGCGACCGAAGCTATGATCGCTACCTTAAAAGCAGTGATTAATCCAGGAGATGAAGTAGTGGTATTTGAACCATTTTACGAGAACTACGGTCCGGATGCGATTTTATCCGGGGCGAAACCGCGTTATGTGACTTTATATGCACCTGATTGGCGGTACCGACCGGAAGAACTTGCCGCTGCTTTTAATAATAAAACTAAAGCGATCATTATCAATACTCCTAATAATCCTACCGGCAAAGTTTTTTCTCGGGAGGAATTATCTGATATCGCTGCTTTATGCCAGAAGTGGGACTGCCTGGCGATAACCGATGAAATTTATGAGCACATAATTTACGATGGTGCGGCACATATATCAATTGCCTCTTTAAGCGGGATGGCCGAGAGAAGTGTTACTATTAACTCTGTGTCCAAGACGTATTCAGTTACTGGCTGGCGGGTGGGTTGGGCCATAGCGGCGCCGGGAATTACCGCCCGCATTAGGAAAGTACATGATTTTCTCACTGTCGGAGCGCCTACCCCGTTGCAGCATGCGGCAGTATTTGCCCTTAATCTGCCTGATACGTATTATCAGAAATTGCAGTTAAAGTATGCGGCCTCCCGGGATAGATTATTTAGAATGCTTACCACAGCCGGGTTTAAGCCATTTTTGCCAAAAGGCGCTTATTATATAATCGCTGAATGTGGTGACTTAATGAACAAATTAAAAATCAAGGATGATTTTGCATTCAGCCGAGAATTGATCGCCCGAACCAAAGTTGCCACTGTCCCAGGCACATCTTTTTTCTCTGATAAAAGCAGAGGAAAAAACCAAGTACGCTTCTGTTTTTGCAAAAAGAAAGAAACCCTGGACCTGGTAGAAGAAGGATTACGGTCATTATGAGCAACGACTACAGTTCAGTCACGGAAGTGGCTGGTTATAATGCCACTACCGAGCAAGTCCAGCGAATGTATACCAGATACCGTTTTGCGGCTGGTTTCTGTCGGGAGAAAAGGGTATTAGAAGTCGCTTGCGGGTCAGGGCAGGGTTTAGGATACTTAGCTAAGTCCGCAACTACTGTGACCGGCGTGGATATAGATGAAAAATTATTGGCGCTGGCCCGGGAATACTATCGGGACAGGAAAAATATAGAATTGCGGCAGGCAGATGCGCAGAACCTTCCTTTTGGGGAAAATAGTTTTGAGGTAGTGATCCTCTATGAAGCTATTTATTATATACCTGATGCCGTACGGTTCATTAAAGAAGCCTACCGCATCCTGAAAAAAGGAGGAGTTTTGATTATTTGTTCCACTAATCGGGAACTGCCTGATTTTAATCCCAGTCCGTACAGTCATCGGTATTATGCTGCTATGGAACTGGAAAAACTCCTGCGACAGGAAGGTTTTAGCGATATTGAGTTGTATGGTGACAGTCGTATTGAGAAGAACTCCTGGAAAAGTGCTTTATGCTCTTTGCTTAAAAGAATAGCCGTACGGTTACACCTGATGCCAAAAACAATGAAGGGTAAAGAATTACTTAAACGTATTTTTTACGGCAAACTGGTATCATTGCCGGCAGAAATAACCGATGGCCTGGCGGAATATATTGAGCCTGATAAAATAAAGAAGAACATGTCGGTGTTGGATTATAGCGTAATTTTTTCCCTGGGGTATAAACAATAATGAAACAGAGAATTAAAAACTTAGTCCATGATTTTCGTAAACCTTTGATTGTGCTGTTACACTTAATGTTCATTGTTTTTGCGTATATCTTTTCTTTTTATCTGCGTTTTGATTTTGCCCCGAATAAGTCGGTATATTTACCGATAATCCTGCGAACGTTACCCTTGCTGGTCTTTATTAAAATGTTCATTTATTTCTATTACGGATTATTTTCCGGGCTCTGGCGCTATGTTAGTATGGATGACCTCTGGCAGATAATCAAAGCCAATACTTTTGCGACTGTTCTTTTCGCTCTGGGAGTGGTCTTTTACCACGGTTTTCTGGGTTATCCACGTTCCATTTTAATCATTGATTGGCTTATTTGTATTGCCCTGGTCAGTAGTGTGCGCTTTTTTGTCCGCCTTTTCCGGGAACGTTACAAACCAGACTACCGGGCCGGTAAATCACGCAAAGCTTTAATCGTTGGAGCAGGACAGGCTGGTATCCTGACCCTTAAAGAATGCCGCAGCAATGATGCCTTATCACTGGAGATCACCGGCTTTATTGATGATGACCGCCAAAAACTGGGACAACGTATTCACGGTCTTAGAGTACTGGGCATGACCAAAGATATACCTAAAGTAGTGGAAAAATGCGGCATTGAGGAGATAATCCTGGCTATACCTTCAGCCAGTGGCGAGATGGTTAGAAAGATATTGGACTACTGCCAGTTACCGGGGATCAATATCAAGATCGTACCCAAATTGGAGCAACTATTGGCCGGAAACCTGGAGTTAAAGCCAAGACAGGTCAAGCCTGAAGACTTATTAGGGCGGGAAATAGTAAAAGTTAATGAAACAGAAATTAATTCATACGTAAAAAATAAAAGAGTATTGGTTACCGGTGCCGGAGGGTCTATCGGATCTGAATTATGCCGACAGATTGTCCGTTTTCACCCGCAAGAAGTAATTTTGTTTGACCATAATGAAAATGATGTATATTTTTTAGTGGTCGAATTTAAAACTAAATTCCCGGCTGTAAAATTTAAAACCATCATCGGCGATATCAAGGATATTGGCTTGCTCAAACACACGTTTTCCAGATATCATCCCCAGGTGATCTTTCATGCGGCGGCCCATAAACACGTGCCTCTAATGGAAGAAAATCCTCCGGCGGCGGTAAAAAATAATATTATCGGTACTCGTAATCTGATTTATGCCGCGGATCATTATAAAGTGGAGAGATTCGTATTGATCTCAACTGATAAGGCAGTACACCCGACTAGTGTCATGGGCGCGACCAAGAGGATCGCGGAGATGATTTTACAATGTAAAGCTAAGGTAAGTAAGACGAAATATATTGCCGTCCGCTTCGGTAATGTTCTGGGGTCTGATGGCAGCGTTGTCCCGTTATTTAATAAACAGATCGAAGAAGGCGGCCCGATAACCATTACCCACCCGGAAGCGAAACGTTATTTTATGAGCATCCCCGAGGCCGCTCAATTAGTGATCCAGGCTGGCGCCTTGGGTCAGGGCGGTGAAATATTTATCCTGGATATGGGGGAGCAGATCAAGATCGTGGATATTGCCAGGGAATTGGTTACTTTATCCGGCTTTAAAATAGGCCAGGACATTGAAATAAAATATATCGGTTTGCGTCCGGGCGAAAAGCTCTATGAAGAAATCTTATTGGATGCCGAAAAAGATAAAGTGACCAAACATAATAAAATATATATTACCCAACCCAAGGAATTTGATGCGGGAAAACTGCGCCGGAAAGTAAAAGAACTGGAAAGACTAGCCAATATCATGGATGGAGATAAAATTAAAGAAAAGATCAAGGATTTGATCCCGACCTATACTCCGACTAATTAAATACAGGATAACTGAGGTTTTTCTTGAATATAGTCATTGATGCCCGGGCAGTAACCAACTCTAAGACCGGAGTCGGTAATTATATAGTCAATCTGATAGCAGGTTTTAACCGGTGGGATAAAAAAAACCGTTATTTAATTTTTTCCTCCCGTTTCAGGCACTGGATAAAATCTATCCCCGTAGCTTCCGTTGCTTTCCGGGGATTAATATTTTGTTACGATAATTTTATTTTTCCATTTGTTTTACTCTTTTCCCAGACCGATGTTTATCATAATCCCGCTTTTATCCTGCCCTTGTTTAATTTCGGATACAAAAAAGTCATTACCATACATGACCTGGGGTTTTATGTTTTTGGCGATAAATTCGCCAGGGGGTGGCATACCCGCCATATGCGCTTAATGCTGCCACATTCTATCAGACAAGCTGATAAAATTATTGCCGTAAGCCAGGCAACCAAACAGCAGATCATAGATATATTTAAAGTGGATCCAGGGAAGATCATAGTCACTTATGAAGGTGTCTCAGAAAAATACAGGATAATACAGGATAAAGCGGAAATTAATAAAGTACTACAAAGATATAATATCCAAACTCACTATATTTTATTTGTCGGGACTATGGACCCTCGCA
>JAQUQP010000050.1 GCA_028716025.1 bacterium
CGCTCCACATCTACCGACAACACTTCAACTGTTACCGTGTCGCCGACTGAAACAATATCATAAGGAGTCTTGACGAATTTATCGGATAACTGGGAAATATGGATCAGTCCGTCCTGGTGGACTCCGATATCCACAAAGGCGCCGAAATTGGTCACATTGGTCACGTTCCCGGTCATGACCATACCTACAGCCAAGTCCTTGATATCATTTATCTCTGAGGAAAATTCCACGCTTTTGAATTCCTTACGCGGATCCCTGCCTGGCTTACCCAGCTCGGCAATGATATCCTGCAGAGTCATAGCGCCGGCTTCCTGCGCATAATTCTCCGGCTTGATCTTGGCTATTAGTTCATTATTACTGATGAGGTCTTTAACCTTCACTCCCAGGTCCTTGGCTATTTTCTCAACCACATGATACGACTCAGGGTGGATCGTGGAATTATCCAAATGATTCTTAGATCCAGGTACTTTCAGGAATCCAGCGCATTGTTCAAAAGCTTTCGGCCCAAGTTTTGGCACTTCTTTTAACTCTTTCCTGCTTTTGAATTTCCCGTTCTCAGTCCTGTATTTCACGATATTTTCCGCTATCTGCGACCCTATGCCAGAGACATATTTCAGTAATTCTCCTGACGCAGTATTCAGGTCAACGCCTACAAAGTTTACGCAGGATTCAACGGTCAGGCCTAAAGACTTCTTCAACTCTTTCTGGTTCACGTCATGCTGGTACTGGCCTACGCCGATAGACTTTGGATCGATCTTCACCAGTTCTGCCAGCGGATCCTGCAGGCGGTGGGCAATACTGATCGCTCCCCTGGCTGTCAGATCCAGGTCTGGATATTCTTTCCCCGCCAGCTCCGACGCTGAATACACTGAAGCTCCGGCCTCGCTCACCACCATGCTGTGTATTTTCAGTTTATGCTTTTTAATCATTCCTTTGACAAACTGGTCTGTTTCTTTAGAGCCGGTCCCGTTACCAATAGCTATTAGTTCTGGTTTATATTTTTTGATCAATTCCAGCAGGATCACTTCAGAACCAGCCAGGTCATTCTTTGGCTCGGTCGGATATATGGTCCTGAATTCTTTAAAATCGCCCATCTCATCTACCACCGCCACTTTACAACCGGTGCGAAATCCCGGATCAATGCCTATTATACCTTTAGAACCAGCAGGCGGCGCGAGCAGGAGATTGCGCAAATTAATGGAGAATACTTCTATGGCTTCAGTCCCTGCTTTTTCCACTGCAGCCATGAATACTTCTACGGCAATGGATGTAGAGATCAGACGGTCGTAACTATCCTGTACTGCGGCTAATATTTCATCCTTAAAAAGCAGTTCCTGCTTATTCAGGGTCATTTCCCCTATCCGCATCACAATATATTCTGCGTCAACCTGGATTTTCCAGTGCAGGATATCTTCTTTATTTCCCCGGCGGATAGCCAGGATGCGGTGCGAAGGAATGGTCTTCAATGGTTCAGATATATCGTAATAATTATTGTACTTGGTCTGGACATCTTTAAAATCAGGCATCACCACAGACTTCAGGATGCCTTTATTAGCGGTAATTGTCCTGACCCAGCCTCTGATGCCAGCGTCATCGGATATACGCTCGGCAATGATATCCTTGGCCCCTGTGATGGCTTTCTCGTAAGACTCCATGCCTTTTTCCGCGTTGATGAACGGCGAGACCAGTTCTTCCTTGCTCTTCTGTCCCGGCTTCTCAGTCATCATTATATCAGCCAGGGGTTCCAAACCTTTTTCTTTGGCTACGCTGGCCCTGGTTTTGTGTTTCGGCTTGTAGGGCAGGTAAATATCTTCAAGAGCTGCCCGGTCTATACATTCAACTATCTGTTTTTTCAGGTCCTCAGTCAGCTTCCCCTGGGATTCAATGCTCTTAAGGATGCTATCCTTGCGCTCCTGCAGTTGCTGGTAGTATTCCAACCTGTCCGCTATCTTGCGGATGACTGTTTCATCCAGCCCGCCGGTCTGTTCCTTGCGGTACCTGGCGATAAACGGGATAGTGGCTCCGCCTTTTAACAGTTCTATGGTATTGGCTACCGCCGCCGGGGATTTCTCAACATCCTTCCGGATATTACTTAAAACAAATTCCGCAGCTTCCATCTATATGCCCTCAGCCGCTAATCTTTCAATCGTCTTCACTCCCAGTTCAATAGCGCTGTTCAGGTCATCCATGCTGAACACACCGGTCGGCGAATGGATATAGCGGGTGGGTATGCTCAATATCCCGGTCAAGATACCTTCGCGGTTCAAGGAAATAGTGGCGCCATCTGTCACGCCGCCTTCGATCACGTCTATCTGGTATTTTATTTTGTTCTTCTGGGCAGTCCCGATCAACATCTTTTTCATCTTTTCATTCACGATCGTACCCCGGCCCGAAGCTTCAATGATCGTGATCGCTACTCCGCTGCCGAGTTTCAGAGCTGATTCTTTCTCCGAGATCCCTGGAGTATCGCCGGCAAGCGTCGTATCCAGCACTATGGCGAAATCAGGATCCAAACCAAAAGAAGACGTCTTGGCTCCCTTTAGTCCTACTTCTTCCTGGGACGTCGCTACCCCGTAAACTACAGCCGGGACATTGATCCGCTCCATGATCTTGATCATGGCATAGCAGCCTATACGGTTATCGATCGCTTTGCCATAGAAAAGTGGTCCTTGCAGCAGTCCGGCATTCGGCTCAAAAATAATCGTATCACCCACGGCGACCCGTTTTTCAGCGTCTTCTTTGCTCGTACTGCCGATATCAATGAACATATCTTCATATTTCAGAGGGACTTTTCTCTCTTCATCTTTTTGGAGGTGAGGAGGCTTGGACCCGATAATGCCAAAAACATCTTCGCGCGCTTTGATCACTACCTTTTGCGCCGGCAAAATACGGTCATCAATACCGCCAATTTTTATAAAATGAATGTAGCCTTCTTTAGTGATACACTTGACCATCAGCCCGATCTCATCCATATGCGCGGCCAGCATGATCTTTTTCTGGCCTGATCCTTTTTTCGCGATCAGGCTGCCGAAGTTATCCATAGTGACCTGCGCTCCAGCCTTTTCAAGCTCCTCTTTAAGTATCTTCGCGACGCCGCTTTCATACCCAGATACTCCTGCCGCCTCTATGACCTCTTTCAGTTTTGCGTCCATTTTTTCTCCTTATCTGTCTCTGATTTATTTTATCCGATTTTATGCGCGCATTTGATCGCCGCGCTGATCGCTCCCGGGATACCACCCATCTGGCTGGCCCAGCACGAGCCTATATACAGGCTTGCTACAGGTGTTTCTATCTGCGTGGCCATAATATTTGAATAATATTTCTTTTCCGGGTTCCAGCTCCAGGCAGAAGTCGCCCCGCTGGTATTATGGGTAAAACGTTCGTACGTGAGAGGTGTAGCCGCATCCTCATATTCTATCATTCCTCGTAAACCGGGTATTACTTTCTCTGCTTTAGTGATCATGGCTTTTTTCGCCAATTCTTTTAAAACCCGGTATTTTTGCTTGTCGCCACAACCCCAATTATCCATCCAGTCAGGAGGAGCCATTGCGGCGATCATGAGCGTTGATTTGCCTTCAGGCGAAAGCTTCCAATCCAGCAACGAAGGCGAATAAAGGCCGATCGAGTTCTTTTCAAAATACCGGTCATCTGCATCATCAGTAATATCCAGGCCAGGTTTCTCGTCAAAAAAGGAAAGATGCGGGACCTGCATTAATTTAAGCAATTGTTCATTGCTGATCTTCAAGCCCAGGTAAACCACTACAAAACTTTCGCTGACTGCCGCCCTTTCGATCCGGCGGCTTTGTTCTTTGGTCAATAGCGACTGGTCATCCAGTAATTTCAGGAAAGTTTGTTTATAATCACACGCGGAGATGACTTCATCTGCCGCAAACAGTTCCTGGCCGCTGGCTACGCCGGTTGCTTTACCATGAGTAGTAATTATTTTGTCAATATAGGTGTTCAGCTTTATTTCCCCGCCCAGTTTTTTAAAATTAGCCGCCAGCACATCGGCCCACGATTGCATACCGCCTTTGACCGTCCAGTAATCCTCAATAAAGGAAACAATGGCTCCGCCGGTCATTAACGCGCTCATTTCCGGATAAACCATGCCTATCCAATGGCGATACAACCGGGAATCTTTTTCAAAATATTTCCCGGCAAATTGGCTCATGCTCTGATGCATATATTTCTTATACAGCAGAGGCAGCTGCAAACCAGCCGCAGTCTTAGCCCACAAGCTTGACCTGGTTATAAAAGGTTTGGTCGCGGCAACCAGTTTATCCACTTCTTTAAAAAACCGGTCCTGCCGTTCCTTTTCCGCGGGATAAGCCTGATACAACATCTCTTTGAATTCCGCGTATGTTTCCGGAGCAGCATCAAAGTTATCCGCTTTCATCCGGGTCTTTTGACGGACAAATTCGATCTTATCCCTGACGCCGATTTTTTCCATCACCTTAAAAACTAACTCAGACGCCTCAAAAGAAAAGGTTCCGCTTTCAAAATAGAAACCATTTCTCCAGAATCCGGCAGTGTATCCTCCGGGAGAACTATGTGACTCAAAAATAGTGACCTGGTGGCCCTTTTTAGCCAGCAGGTTACCAGATATTAAGCCACCGATCCCTGATCCGATGATCGCTATCTTTTTCACCAGTTAATCTCCCCGGGGACTTGTTGATTACACAGATTTTATATTGTCTTCTTTCTTTTTGAGGAAATTTACCCTGATCCACGCCCAATTAAGCACTATATGAACAATGACCAACAGGATAAATACAATGCCGTTAAGAGCATGTACTTTATACAACCACCCCGGAGCCATTTTCAATACCATAAACACTACTGATATCGCCTGTAACAAGAATGATATGCCTAGAACAATATTGACGATCTTAAGCAGTTTCATTTTGTTCATAACCCCTCCTTTGTTTTCTATTCTATCACTCCCGACCGCCGAGGCGGCCAGATGATTTTTATTATTTCACAGTCCACATCCCGCAAGGAAACCAACCCGAAATAGCGGCTGTCATCACTAAGATCCCGGTTATCTCCCAGGACAAAACATTTTCCTTCCGGGATAGTCACCGGAGCCATGGCATCGCGTTTTTGAAGTTCTTTAGGTATTACGAATTTATCGGAAAAACGCGAAAAGTCAAGTGAGTCATTATGCATGATATATGTTTCAAATAATCTTTGTCCATTAACAAACACTGTTTTATCCCGAATCTCGATCGTGTCTCCCGGCACCCCGATCACCCGCTTACAAAAATCTTCGACTGTATGCCGGGGTGATTTAAAGGCGATTATTTTTCCACGCTGCGGCACATAATTGGAAACATATTTTTCCAGGATTATATCTTCATTCTCTATGGTCGGGCGCATGGAATCTCCCAGAGATATTCCCAAATAATAATTATAGGCATAATATTGGACCAAGGGGGTGAGATAATTAGCCAGTAATACGATCATAACCGTCAATACTACTACCGCTACGATCCTGGTGGGTATATGCGCCGTCCCAGTTGCATTTTTCTCATTATAACGGCTGGCACAGATATATCCGTCAATCATGCTGAAGACATGAAAACCAAGTATTAGACAACACGTAACGATATATCCCAACCAATGCAGGATACTGATCTTGTTATAAGGAGAGACCAGGAAATTCATCCAGCTGATGATGCCCAGAATAGCTATGGTACTGCCTCCAAGCAAAACCAGCCCGCGATACACGCTGGCGGCATACACCTGCCCGAGTCCAGGCAAAATGTAGCTTAATAAAATTGCTAACCAAGGTTCTTTCGCTTTTTTCTCACCCATCTTTATTTAAACACCCGTATTCAGCATCCAGTTTCCAATATTTTCTCCATTTTCTCTTTATATTCCCTGCTTTTATTTTCATGCTGCACCAGCAGTTTATCCAGACGATGGTAAGAGTTCTCGATATCCGGACGCAAGCGGTGCGATTGCTTGGACAACTCAGCGATCGCTGCCCCGTTTCCCGTTGTCGACGCCTGGATCAACGCTTCTGTACAGTCATGTAATTCTTTTTCCAGCGCGGCAATATTTGTTTCCAGTGTTTTCATTTCCTGTTCCAGCGGCCGTAATACCTGGGACTTTTCCTGCACCAGTTGTGCTTTCTTTATCTTTAAGGTTTTTTTGTCATCAGTCTTTGTTTTTACGGTCAACGACAAACGACGAACGGCCAACGTATCTTCTTCTTCATTCTCCCACCCGATCTTATCTAAAAAGTCCTGGTAAGTACCTTCAAAAATAGTAGCTTTGCCGCGATCAAAGATGATCAACCTGGTGGCTAGCCGGTGTAAATACAATTCGTTGTGGGTCACCATCATTACCGAGCCGGGAAACTCCTCAATCGCCTCAAGCAGGGATTCGCAAGATTCCAGGTCCAGATGGTTGGTCGGTTCATCAAGCAGCAATAAATGACTGGGCGTAGCCAGCAATTTTCCTAAAAGGACCCTGCTTCTTTCTCCGCCAGACAGGACACTGACCTGTTTCAGGGCCATATCCCCTCCGAACATCATCCCGCCACAGATAGTGCGTGCCTGCTGCGGCAAAAGATCAGCATCCGCGCTCATGATCTCTTCAAATACGGTTTTCTGTTCATTAAGTTGTGACAGGTTCGTCTGTCCAAAAAAAGCGGTTTTTAAAATAGGGTGCTGCTTTATGCTGCCGCTGCAAAGCGGCAATTCCCCGGCAATGATCCTTAAGAGCGTTGATTTCCCCTTGCCGTTCTTGCCGATGACGCAGATCCGTTCCTGGCGTCCGATATTGAAGGAAAGCTTTTCCATAAGCCAGGGAGCGCCCTGGTTATAGGAAAAAGTTAAATTATGGGCCGCCAGCATTTGGGCTGCCGGAAAATCAGCGGAACGAAATGAAAATTCCAGGTTCTCGATCTTCCCCAGTTCTTTCAGCTGCTCTTTCTTGGCCAGCATTTTGACCCGCGATTGCACCAGGCCGCCCAGCCTGGCTTTCGCCCGGAAGCGGCTGATGAATATTTCCAGTTGTTTGCGTTTCTTTTCGTCATTTAAACGGGTTTTCTCGTGTACCGCTTCTTCCAAGGCGATCTGCTGGTAAACTTTTTGCGTACCGCCCCTCACTTTACGTACCTGTTGGCGGTGAATGATCATGGTATGCGTCGTCACTTCGTCCATAAAGAGACGGTCATGGGTGATCAGCAGTAATTCCTTTTTCCAGTTTTTCAGGAAATTGACCAGCCAGCGTATAGCGATAATATCAAGATAATTATTAGGTTCATCCAGCAGTAATAGGTCCGGATCAGAGACCAAGACCTTGGCCAGGTTCAGCCTGATCTGGTAGCCGCCGGAGAATTCCTGCGGATGGCGCTGCAAGTCTTCCCTGGTAAATCCCAAACCAGCCAGGACCTTCTCCACTTTCCAGCTGTTCAGGGATATATCTTCGCGCAGTCCCAAGCAGGCTTCTTTGATCACTGTGTCTTGCGTAAAATGTATTTGTTGTTGCAGATAACCAAAGCGGTAATTACGCGGTATAGAAATATCTCCGGCATCAGGCTCTATCTGGCCCAGCAAGATGTGCAGCAAGGTAGTTTTACCAAAGCCGTTCCTGCCCACTAAACCGATCTTTTCTCCCGGACTGATAGTAAAGCTTAGATCATTAAAAAGAACCTGGCTGCCAAACGATTTAGAAAGTCCTTCGACTTTGATCATGATCTCAATATATCCTTAGGACCGGCGCGCTTCTTCCACCAGTTCAGCGATCAATTCCTTGACTGATACTATTTTATTGATCCGATGGGCATTGTGTCCAGCCATGGCAAATCCTTTGTCCATCTCCCCGCGGGCCGCGTTGAGCAGAGCCTTAGCAATGCAGTAATTCACTTTGGTCGGATCGCAGGTGACCAGGCATTGGTATTTGCATCCGATATCCATCTTTTCACCGCTATTGATCCTTCTGACAAATTCACTATTGATGACCCGGCCCGGCATTCCCACCGGACTTTTGATAATGATGATATCTTCTTCTTTAGCCGCTAAATATACTTCCTTATATTTGATCGATACATCGCATTCATTAGTGCAGACAAACCTGGTCGCCATCTGCACGCCGCTGGCTTCCAAGCGCATGACCCGGGCAATATCTTGACCGTTAAAAATCCCCCCGGCAGCTATGACCGGAATCTTTACCCCGTCAATTTCAAATACTTTTACTACCGCCAATACCTCTTTCAGGATCTTATCCAAGTTGAAATTTTCGCTGTCTTTCAATTCTTCCAGGCTGTAACCCAAATGTCCGCCGGCCAATGGTCCTTCCACGACAATAGCATCAGGAAGGCGTTTATATCTTCTTTGCCAGGCGCTGCAAATAATATATGCCGCTCGTCCGGAAGATACGATCGGCACAAGTTTGGTTTTATTGTTTTTGACCAACGAAGGTAATTTCAGGGGCAATCCGGCGCCGGAAATAATCACATCCACGTTTTCTTCCTGTGCCGTGTTGACCAGGTCATCATAATTACCCAGGGCGCACATGATGTTCACGCCAAATGGTTTATTGGTCAGCTTCCTGGTTTCCTGTATGGTCTTAACAAATGCTGAACGCGACCGTTCAACATAATTAGTCCCAATTTCATCGCCTTCTTCACCCAAGCCGACCGCCGCGATCACGCCTAAAGCGCCTTCGTTAGATACAGCTGAAACCAGGGACGAGCTGGATACTCTCACTCCCATCCCGCCTTGGATCAATGGCAGGTCTATAATTAATCCACCGATATTGAGGTCCTTAAATTTTAAACTCACTTTTCTCCTTGTTTTACGTTTATATGTTTCTTCTACTTTTCTGCGGCTGCTATACCCGCCAGGTATCCTGTCGAAAAAGCTTCCTGTAAATTATACCCACCGGTCAGGCCATCCAGATCTATCATTTCACCGCTAAAATACAGACCTTTAATTTTTTTAGACTCCATTGTTTGCGGGTCTATCTCTTTCAATGACACTCCGCCCCGCGTCACGGTTGCCTCTTCGATCGGTCGCGGCCGGGTAATATGTATCCTGAAATCCGTAAAACACCGGGCGATGACCTTCCGTTCTTCCCTGGTGATGATACTGCACTTTTTTTCCGGTTGTACGGCGCACCGGCGTGTAAAGACCGGAGCCAGGGAATCTGGCAGTATGTCTTTCACATAGTTAGCAAATGTTTTGGCTCCGCGTGAATCCAGTTCTTCCTGCAGGTACTGTTCAAAATCACCAGTGCTGTATTCCGGGAGCAAATGCAGGGAAATATCAACCCTGCTCCCCTGGTCTAATGCTTCTACTGCTAACCGGCTCAAGACCAGGACAGTGGGACCCGATACGCCAAAATGCGTGAATAAAAGATCACCTTGTTCTGAGGCTTTAATCTTACCGTCGATCAATATAGAAATAAGTATATGTTTCAGGGTCAAACCCGGCAGTACAGGAATAAATTCTTCATCTGATTCGAGCGGGATGAGCCCTGGCCTGAGCGGAACGATAGTGTGCCCGCATTGTTGCGCCAGTTTGTATCCATCTCCGGTAGAGCCGGTTTTAGGATAGGACAAGCCTCCGGTAGCCAGGATCACTTTACTGCTTTCAAGGATCTGGCCGGCAGCTGTTTCTACACCGGTGACATGACCATCCTGGCAGACTATCTTGCTCACTGCCGCATTATGCCGGACCTGCACATCATTGCACGCTATATAGTCTCGTAATACTTTCAGGACACTTTCAGCTTTATCAGTGACAGGAAATATTTTACCATCAGGATCAATCCGCATAGCCAGACTGCGGGCAGAAAAGAATTCGATCAAGTCCTGGTTTGAAAATACATGCAATGCCCGGTAGAGAAACTTGCCGTTTTTCCCGAAGATAGAAATGAATTCCTTGAAACCGGCATTATTGGTAATATTACACCTGCCGCCACCGGTCAACATTAATTTAGTGCCGAGCTGGCTGGTTTTTTCAACCAGCAAGACTTTCGCGCCTAGTTCAGCGGCCCGGCCGGCAGCCATCATTCCTGCTGGCCCGCCACCAACTACAATTAGGTCTACACTATTTCTATTTTGAACCATTTTATATTATACCACATAAGGATACAAAGCACTACTTATTTAAGCTAACCGGCTTGTTTCATAATATAAAAAACATAGCCATAGTAAGCGGCATATTTCTGGTATGACTCCCTCTCCTGGTCTTCAGCGGCAAGTACTTTCAGGGCTTCAGGGTTACTTTGGTACTTGACCTTAAGTTTTTCCACCCTTTTCTGTAAAGGGCCGTAATACTCTTCCAGCCACGCGCTGGCAGGCAAAGTAAAATGCTCGATCAGGGAGTAACCAACCGCGGCAATTATCGCCTTATTGCCGGTAATATCGCGCATAGCAGGATAGGCCCCTTCCCAGAATTTCTTAGCCTCCTGGGGCGGGTCTGCTTTGAGCCGGGTTAATTCAGAAACAGCTATATACCCTTTGGGCTTTAAAAGTCTTTTCCAGTTCCTTAATCCCTGCTCAAAACCAATGATATAAATAGCCCCTTCAGACCAGACCACGTCAAAAGAACGGGACTCAAAATTCAGGCTGAACATATCTGCCTTTACTATTTGCACCCTTTTTGAGAGTCTCTGGCTGTTGACTGACTTATCCAGCTGTTCCAGGAATGGCTCGTGATTATCAACTGCGGTAATGCTTCCTTTGGTCAACTGCGCCAGGTCCAGTGTTTGTTTCCCAGGTCCGCAGCCGATATCCAGTATACTTGGTTTTCCCGGCAGGTTCTTCATCGCCTGGAAAGCCCTTTTGGTGGAATCAAAATTCCCCGGGCCTTCCCGGGGATTATCAGCATGTATCTCAAAAAATATATCGCTCACTACGTCTCCATTATGTATTAATTTGGCTCGCTGTCTCGCTGAGTCATTCTCCGACGTAACGTCGGAGCCGCGCTCGCCTATTCTAAATCGTATAGATCAGGGAACTGGTCATTATTTTGAGCGAGCTTGTCGTGTTTCAGCCCAAAGCAGCTTGCAGACAACGAAGGTATCAGTTGGATTCTGGATGCCGAGCATGTCTGAGCCCAGGGGGCGAGTTGCGCAGGCACCGAGTTGTCAAATGACCTTTGGCGCAGGTCCGCGCGAGCGGACATGGAAACCGACACCGGAGCGAACAAATATTGACAGTTCACTAATTTATATCTCATTACTCATACAGATTCTTTTTTCATTTTTTCCACGATACGCCGGTCCAATACTTCTTCGATTTTTTCCACGAGCATCCTTACGGTAACCGGTTTAACCATGAATTCCTCGGCATAAAGCGTCGCGGCTTTGAACTTTACCGGATCGCTCTTGAGAGCCGTCAGCATGATGACCGGTATTACCTTGGTCTGTTCATTTTCTTTGAGATCCTTAAGTACGTCAAAACCATCCTTATCAGGAAGCATAATGTCCAACAGGATCAGGTCGGGATTAAACTCTAAAGCTGCCTTGACGCCATCAGCGCCTTTGTATTCTGTCCTAACTTCATAGTCTTCAGTATCTTCCAAATTCAACTTCACCATTTCCGCAAAGCTGATCTCGTCATCTATTATCAATATCGTCCTTTTGGCCATGGGTCACCTTTCTACTGTTCTGCTTTCAGGATCATGGTTGCCCTGACCCCGTTATTGTCTTTCTTATTCTCCAGCTTTATCTCTCCGCCATGCATATCTATAATCGTTTTAACTGTTGACAGTCCCAAGCCAATATTGCCCTTACTGCGCTTAGTGGTGAAGAAAAAATCAAAAGCCTGAGCTAAGTCCTCTTCTACCATGCCTGGCCCGTTATCTTCAATTTCCAGTTTAACTGAATGGTTATCATGACTGGTTTTAACCGTTATATTTCCACCCTGGGACATCGCCTGGATGGCATTTAAGAGCAAGTTCACTAAAACCTGTGCCATTTTATTTTTATCGATCTTGACCAAGGGAAGGCCTATTTGATATTCCTTGACCACTTCAACTTTATGCGCTTCCAGCTGATGACGCACCAACTCCAGCGAATTGTCAGTAACTATGGCCAGGTCAGCCACTTCCAGCTCCAGAGCTGACATACTGGAGAAATCCAAGAAATCTCCGATCACTTTATCTGCACGCCTGATAGCATCTTTCATATAACCTATGGTTGAACTGATGCTGGGGTCATCTGCCTTAACTTTCGTGGACAGGTAATCCACTCCCTGTAAGATAATGGCTAACGGATTTTTCACTTCATGGGACAACCCATGGGCAAATTCATCGATTATCTTCATCTTCTCAGCCTGGGCCAGCTGGGTTTGGTTGAACTTAAGCATTTCAATGGTTTTATTCAATTCGTTTATCTTCTGGTCGCGTTCATCTTCACTCATTTTATTTCCCTTCCCATTTCTTAATTAAACAATCAACTTTCTCATAAAGACAAGGTGAGCGCGGCCAGCCACTGACGTTTTAGTGGCGGAAAACGACTCAGCGTGACAGCGAGCTGATATCTGATCTATACTGTAACCGCCAGTTTTCGTTTATGCGTTATCTAGAATAAG
>JAQUQP010000051.1 GCA_028716025.1 bacterium
GGCCGGCTTAATGATTTTTGATACGAGCTAAAGAGTTCATCATGCAAACTGATAAACCGATTGAGCTTTTCTTGAGCAGTGCCGCCGCGCAATTTCTTGATCTGCTCCGGTAAAAATGGATTGGTGATGCCACTGCGGCCGATCATCCACCCGCCAATATCAGGGAAACGGCTGGCCAGTCTTTTAAATGTTTCCGGAGAATCAATATCACCATTGTAAATGACCGGATGTTTCGATAAAGCAAGTATTTCTGCGAAAGTTGCCAGGTCGACTTCACCTTCATACATCTGGCTGCCGATACGCGGATGGACAATAATATCTTTCAACGGCAGGTCATTCAGCAAGGAAAGCAGATCGATAAATTCCCTATTGTGCTCGCTGCCCAGTCTGACCTTAATAGAGAGCTGATTAGGAATAGCCGGGATGATCTTATTCAGCATCTCTATGATATCAGACGGATATGGCAGTAACCCTGCTCCCCGTCGCTTGCTTCTTATGTGCTTGATCGGACACCCAAGATTCAAATTAACTGTCTTATAGCCCAGGCCATATAGGGCTCTAGCTATGGAAATAAAATCACTCGGGGTATTGCTTAAGATCTAGGGGATTAAAGCAAACTTTGTATCATTGTTCTGGGGATAAAGATCGCGCAATGCCGTACAAGTGGTACTGGTGACAGCACAGCTTCTGATAAACGGCGTGACAGCAAGATCATATCCATCAAATATACGGGAATATACATTTCGATACTCGCAATTCGTTATTCCCTGGATCGGCGCCATATAAAGAATAGGTTTATTCATATAAATAAAATTGTTCTTCATAAAGCAAATATAAGATTAACCACATTTTTATTTCTCGGTTCTACTTATTTTTATAATAGATATTACCCCAGTTTGACGGGATGAGTGCGTTCTCGATCCGATAGCCTGTTACCTGGGTGCTGCCGCCATTGAGCAAGTCTTTCCACTGGCCATTTACAGGGAACGGAATGTTAGTCCATTGCGGATCATGAGAGAAGTTGAGCGCGATGATGAATCTTTCGAGACTACCGTCGGCAGCCTCTCCCCAGCGGTGGTATATCACCAGGTTCTTGGACATGTTCGGGCCGTAGCTTGCCGCATCAAAATATGGCCCGCGGGATTCAGGAAAGAAGTTAGAGGAACGCAAGGCCTGGTGTTTATGACGAATATGGATGAGCTTAGTATATAGAGCGCGCAGGGATACGCCAATAGCGTCATCAGCCATCGCCCAGTGTAAAGGCCGCGGCATTACCCTGCCGGAGCCTTCTTCGGGGAACCAGTAATCCTCGCCGAATTCCTGGCCGTTATGCAGCATTATCGTGCCAGGTAAGGTAAAAAGGGCAATGGCCCACGGTTGGGTGCGCCACCAATAGTTCCTGCCACCGGCTTTATTTACGATTGTCGTATGGTCATGGTTTTCGATATAAGTAACCGGACACTTACCTGGGGCGAAATCCTTGGCAGTATTAAGAGCCCGCAGAAAATTATCGTCCAGAGCTCCGCCGCTTAACACGTCCCACGCCTTAAACATCAACGGGTCAAACCAGCAGCCAGTGGCTTCGGTCTGGTTTATATTATCGATAGCTTCGTAGCGATTATCAGTCAAGTGTTCAAGCATCATAGTGAAGTTTTTTCTACCAGAGGCTGTGAAGTGGGATTTAAGGTCTTCGCAGAGCTTGATTATGCCGCGATGCAGGTATTCGCGAGTAAAATATCCTATCGTGTAATCAAACCGCAATCCATCGAGCTCGTAGGTGTTGACCCAGTATCGGGCCACATCTAGAATAAATTCCTGGGTGCAGACATTACGGAAATCAATGTCCTGAAAGAATCCTCCCCTGGCGAAAGTGCCGGTGTAAGGGGATTCAAAGGGGTTTTGATAGAGCCAATAGTAGGCAAAACCGCGGCCTGGTTCCTCACCGGAGAACGCATGGTTGAATACGGTATCCATAATAATATGGAAACGGCGGCTGTGCAGTTCGTTAATGAGAGTTTTGAGACGAAATAGTTTTTCAAGCGGGCTGCGATTGTCGTGTACGTAGCGATGTTCTACTGAGAAGAATTGGAATACGGCATAGCCCCAGTTGAAATTTTCACCAAACCACGCGGTCCAGGGCATAAACTCTATAGCATTGATGCCCATAGCGGCGAGGTAATCGAGTTTGTCGCGGAAGGCGTCAAACGGCGCCCGACCATCCACAAACTCGCAGACAAAATCGTCTAGCATTACTTCGTAGATGACCAGGTCCTTTTGCGGCAGACGATGTTTGATTGGTCGTACGGCAATATCGTTCCCACCCACGGTGAAGGCTGAGTTTTCATTATCATTGCCGCCGAGTTTGGCGCATGGATCAGTGCACCAGCGGGTAGTGCCGTTCTCAAAAGTCACAAAGTATTTGTATTCGTAAAATCCGTCTGGCAAGCCACCGGGTATCCTAAACCGGTAGAGCATTCCCTTGGGGTGTGGTGTTTTTTTCATCAGCGGAGCGCTATCGGCATCCCAGTCGCCGCTGCCAAGGTGATGCTGAAAATCACCTGTTACCCGAAGCTCTTTGATATGGGGAACAGTCGCATCGAATCCATATTGGCTTGGATCCACTGAATTGTCTGGGAAAAATAGCTGGAACTCCACCTCTTTGCCAGATACTACTGCTCCAAATTTTTCATACATGGTTAAATCCTTTTAGTCACTTATTCATTCTCCTCATACTGCTTTTGCATTTTGTCTGATTTTTTGTTAAGTTGATCAACTGTTTCCTGGGCATGTTGGACCATATCATTGGAATTATCAGCCTTTATCCCGTTCTCGGATAGGGCTTTCTTAGTTTGCTGGCTGACACCGCCGTTCTTCCAGACCAACTTCACATAGAGAAATACGAGCAACATCACGATCAGCACCGCTGCCAACATCTCAATCAGTCCAAAACCTTTATTTTTATTCATTCTGTGACCCTTTGTTTCCACCTCAAACTTGAGGTTTTTTAGTGATAAGGTTCCTCGCGAAAATACCAATAAACAGGAAAATTACAGCTGTAATGATCAGGGTCCAATTTTTCGGTGTATTGTTGGCAGTTTGTTGATTTCTATTCCATCCTTTTTGCTGGACATTGATATATATCCTGGCTTTGCCTAATTCCCGGTCGTTATATTGCAGGTTTCTAATTCTGTTTTCTATGTCCGTGATCTTAGTCACAAGCACTTTCAATACTTCAACATCCGGCTTATTCCTGATCATTTTATCAAAGCTGTCCTTAAGTTCCGCTAACTGTTTGTTCAAATCATCGATATTGTCCATCTGCCTGTTTTCGTTATAGCTGTTTCCTCTGACCTTCCCTAAAGTAAGGACTTCATTCATAAACACTGTAGCCGAAGCAATATCCAGACTTAGGTCCATAGAAGCGTTTTTATATTTTGTGTTCGGTACATCATTAATATTGAAGTTTCTTACTGCCGCGTCATATTTCTTGGTCAGGGATTGGATCTGGCTGCAGGTAGCCTCAACATCATCACTTTCCAAGGTAATATTCCCGTTGCCGGAAACCTGTACGCTACCTGCTGTGGCTGCAGGAACAGCCACGACTTTTGAAACTGTTACACTCTCTACGCTTTTATCTTCAGCCAAGCATAAGGATGTCAGCAATAGCACAAGGAGTAAAACTACTAACAGTATCGATCTTTTTCTCATTTTCTTTCCTCCTCTTGTATTTTAATAAATTAAAATCTTTTTTTACGGCCATGAAAAGGCGCCGGGCGGTTACCAAAATGATGTCCACCACCGTGACGTTCCCGGTTAAAGCCGCCACTTCTTGGCCTGTTATCCCGCCTGCCCTCAAAGGATCCACCTTCGCGCTTGGCGAAGCAATTCCGGCAATATACCGGGCGGTCTCCCGTAGGCTTAAAGGGTACTGCGCAGGGTTGCCCGCATTCAGCGCAAATCGCCTTAAACCCCCTATCCCTGAATCCGCCATCACGGTCATGGTGCTTTTCCTGGGGCTGAACGCTCAAGGCGTCGATCTTTTTCTCCAGAAAAACAAGCCGTGTTTTTATTTCCTGGAGCAGGATCAAAACATCTGTTTCGTCTTGCGGCATTTCAACTTGTTCTTTACGCTTGAATAACTTTTTCATATGACTTCCTTTGGTCGCGCGAATTTAGAGCTACTTCTTGCCTAGAGGTTTGCCGCATTTGGGGCATTTTAGCGAAGAAACCCTAAATCCGGCCTTGAATGGTACTTCTGTCTGGCAGGCAGAGCAGAGGCCCGCGATATTAGCGTTTTTAGAACCAGTCTTGGTTTCTTCATTTATCGTCGTGGAGCTGTGATCGTACATTTTTACCGCTTTAACAGGATTCTGTCCATTTCTTTGCATTTCTCGATTAACCTCCAGGGTAGAGTTATTTAAACACTGTTTATCAGTGATCTCTTTCCACTTGCCAAAAACTAAAGTTGTAGGACAAGCTGATATTGTAAATAGCTCCTTTCAATTTTTCACTGAACCGGGGATTGCTGGCGATAAACTTCAAGCGGAGCCTGGAAACTGTTTCTTGTCCGTACCAATAAAACGCGTTATTATCCTTGCTTTCCTTAAAGACAAAATCCCAATTGAAACCATAAGAAAAAGCAGTAGCGTTAATATCGGCGAAGTCTAGTCCGTTATCTCTATCCTCCTGTCCGGAGGAAAAAGAAAAAAAGGATACTCCAATGAAAGGATACAATTCCATTTTCCGGACACGGCTGATATTATATCCTGTTTGCAGGCCGATGACTGACAGTACAGTTGACGTGCCTTGGGGCCAGGAATCGTTTTGGTGAGTGAACGGTTCTTTTGTCCCTTTGGCAAATCCGACACTCATGTCCATATCAAACAGCATTTTATGGTAAAAATAGTCAAAAGCGATGTTTAGTGTTGTCTTATTGGCAAAATAGTCATCCAGGTCCCCGGATATGGACAATGAGCCCATTCCCAAAGAGCAACCCCAGCCTTTTTGTCCTTTTTTATAAACGATCCTGATATAGTTCCTGACAAATTGCTCATATTTGCCGCCGGGATATTTTAGCAAAAAAGCTTCCGCTTTTTTATTTAATTCATCCACTTCATTTTTTGTATCTCCATTTATCAAAGCGGCGGTATGCAATTCCAGGAATCCAGCCTCTTCCGCGGTCAGGACATTGTTACAATTTTTTAGGAGATCATCCTTCCGGTCTTTGAGCATTTTATCAAGTTCCGTGTAAAGCCCGTCATTGGGGGGCGACACAATTTTGTTTTTCTGCCAATCCTTATCTATATTGATAATGCCCTCGAGCGATGCTGTTGAACGCAGAATATCATATTGCTCCAGCAGGACGATCAGCTGGAATCTTTCTATCTTGTAGAACGGGGCATATACTGTTTTATCCACGGTATTTTCCAAAAGGTCAAACACTTCCCGCGCTTTTTTCAAATCCCCGTTTTTTAGTTTATCCAGGATCATTTGCCTGCCGCCCGAGATCCTGCTGATCGGCGATTTGCTTTGATATTCAATTAATTCGTTTTCAGCGGGAGGATTTTCCTGCGCCAGTAAAACAGGAGCAAAAATAAAAAATAAAGCACCAGTTAAAAGTAATCTTCTCAATTTAGTTATCCTTTCGTTTTATCCTTTAGATAGCTCATCTAAGGCTTCATGCACATCCTGGATATGCCTGTGGCTCTCAAACCTGGACATTAGGCTGTAGGCGCACGGTACAACGAATAAGGTCAATAAAGTAGAAACCAAGACCCCGCCGATAATGACTATGGACATAGGCACGCGTGTTTCCGCTCCAGGGCCCAGGGACAAGGCCGGGGGTATGGCCGCGGCGATTGTAGAGACCGAGGTCATAATAATCGGACGTAAGCGCAGAGGACAAGCATTCAATAGCGCTTCTTTTATACCCATACCGCTATTCCGCCGCTGGTTGGTAAAATCAACCAGCAAGATGGAATTTTTTTTGACAATGCCCATTAGCAGGATAATGCCTATGGCGCTGTATATGTTCAGGGATTTGCCTGACAGGTAAAGCGCCAGGAAAGCGCCGGACACGCTGAAAGGCAAAGCCAGCAAAACAGTAAAAGGATGGATAAAGCTGTTGAATTGCACGCCCAGGACCATATAAGCCACGAATATGCCCAGGATCATGGCTATATAGAGACTTTTGAATGAATCCTGATAAGTCTGGGCGCTGCCCGTGAAAACCAGTTTGTACCCTTCTGGTAGTTTTTTACCGATCTCTTGTACTTTATTCAGGGCTTCCCCCTGAGATTTGCCGGGAGCCACGTTGGCGAACATCCGTATCGCCCGCTCGCGGTTCTTGCGGGTGATGGAAAGCATTGACGGTTTTTGCACCACATCCACAACCTCTGACAAGCGTATGACCTCGCCACGATTGTTCCTTACCCAGATCTTGTTGATATCTTCCACCTTATTACGCTCAGCTTCCACTAACTGGAGACGGATATCATAGCGCCGGCCACCTTCGGTAAATTTACCTACTTTCACCCCGCCGATCAGGGAATTAATGGTCGTGCCTATAGTTTGGATACTGACACCGCGCTCGGCTGCTTTTTGCCGGTCAGGGACTACGCGTACTTCCGGCATACCGGCGTCATAATCAGAATCTATATCTACCATCATGCCGCTGTCTTTCATTTGTTTGGCCACTTGATTACTTACATCAGCCAGTTTATCCCAATCCGTGCCATTCAAGGTGAACTCCACCGGAAAACCGCGCCTGGCGGTAAATCCCATCAGCGATGGATCAGAAACCACTACCTTTTCCACTCCGGGAATATCTTTCAGCGCTTTACGCAGCACAGGCATTAGCTCTTGCTGGGTCAGAGGACGTTTATTTCCCGGGCGTATAGACCGTTCTTTTAGCGGTTTTAAAGTCATCATTATATTTCCGGTGTTGGCCAAGTCGCCGCCAATGTTGCTGAAATAGCTGTCAATTTCCGGTTGTTTGGAGACCACGGCTTCAATTTGCCGGTAAACATTATCTGTTAACTCTATGGATGATCCTATCTTGGTCTCTGCCCGGGCGCTTAACATGCCCATATCCTGGGCAGGCACAAATTCTTTTTTTACGGTCATGAACAGGAAAAGGGATCCGACAAAGAAGACCAGGGAGATGATGATCACTTTCCAACGGTTCTCCAGGCAGATGACCAAGCTATTGGCATAGGCTGTCTTCATCCCCAGCATGAACCTTTCCATTATTTTACCTATGCGGGTAGTTTGGCCCACTTGCAGGAATTTAGAAGAGAACATCGGAGTTAAAGTTAAGGCTCCGATCAGGGAAATCATTACTGCCACGGAGATAGTTACGCCGAATTGCAGGAAGTATTTGCCGATTATACCCTTCATGAAGATAACTGGGATAAATATGGCTAAAATAGCTATGGAAGCAGCGACAGCGGCAAAAGTGATCTCCCGCGCTCCTTTGATGGCGGCCCGCAAACGAGGTTCCCCTTCTTCACGGTGCCGGACAATATTCTCCAGCATCATGATGGCGTCATCGACCACAATGCCTATGACCAGGGACAAACCTAATAAGGTAAAGGCATTCAGAGTAAATCCCAGTATATAGATAATGAAAAACGAACCGCAAATAGATAAAGGTATGGTTAAGAAAACATTAAAAGCGGAGCTGAATGAACCAAGGAACAACCAGCATACCAGTCCTGTCAGCACTACAGACAATAGAATTACAAAATTCATCTCGCTAATGGATTGTTCAATAAATTTGGTGGTATCGAACCGGATGCTCATCTGCATACCGGACGGCAGGTTTTTTTGCATCTCCGCCAGCCTGGCTTTCACTGCGTGCGATACTGCTACGGCATTGGTGCCTCTCTGTTTCTTAATGCCTAAGCCTATGGTCGGCTGCCCATTGGAACGGGAAATGTGCCGCACATTGTCCAATCCATCTTCTACCAGGGCTACATCGCCAATAGTGAATTTTTTCCATAAAGGCGACCCGCCTTTCCTGGCTGGTATGATAATGGAACTGAATTCTTTCAGGGAAGAAGCTTCTCCGGTCACGCGCACATTCATTTCATTTTTGCCTGTATCTATATAGCCGGCCGGTATTTCGGCATGGCCTGATTGTATGGCCGAAGTTACATCGTCCACCGTCATTTCATATTTTTCCATTTTATCGGCATTCATCCAGACGCGCAGGTTTGGTTCTACATACCCGCCCATCATCACGTCGCCGACCCCGGGAATGGTCGTTAATTTGTCCCTTATTTCATCCCGGGTATATTTCATCATGTATTTCAAGTCGCGGTTACCGGAAAGAGTGAGCCAAATTATGGGCTGGTCCTCAGGATTACTTTTCCTGATCACCGGCGGATCCAGGTCCGGCGGCAAGGAATGGGCCGACCGGGCTATGGCACTTTGCACTTCTTGCAAGGCGACATCAATATTCTTACTCAGGTCAAATTGCACGGAAACATCGCAGCTGCCCTGGCGCGAAGTGGACATCACTTCCTGCACGCCTTGGATACCCATGATCGCGCCTTCGATCGTATCAGTCACTTCGGTTTCCATTACTTCCGGGGCGGCGCCTTCCCAGTCAGCGGAAATAGAGAGTACGGGAAAATCCACATCCGGTAATTGGCTGACACCCAGCTCTTTAAAAGCGATCAAACCAAAGACGATCACGCCGATCACGATCATCCAGGCTAAAACAGGATTTTTAATTGAGATATCGGAAAAAGCCATTACGTATCCTTTCTTACTGCATTACCGCTATATCCAGTAAAGCCTTATTGGCCTTAGCTTGGGCTATGGCGGTGTCATACTTGCGTTTCACTTCCAGGGTGGTGGTCATTGCCTGGATGACATCCAGGTTATTGACCAGCCCGAAACGATAATCCTGGAGTTGTATGCGATAGCTTTTATCCGCTTTTTCGTACGCATCTTTTAAGAGCGTGGCTTGGGTTATGGAGGAAAGCAATGATTTGTAAAGTTTGCGTATTTCAGTCATTATTTCATCGGTCAACTTCGCCAGTTGTTCCCGGCTTTCACGAAGACGAGAAGTTTCCTCATTTACACGCGCTTTGGTGATGCCTCCCTGGAAAAGAGGAAAATCAAGGGAGAGCAATGTTTCCCAATCCACGGCGTTGAGACTGCCGTTGCGTGAAGTATACCAGGACCCGTCAAAATTTACGGTTGGCCAGAAATCGCCTTTAGCTATGCGTACCCGGTATTCCTGGGTGGCTATTTCCTGGCGCAATGTTTTTATGTCTGAACGCTGTTTGGCGCTTTCCAGGTATGTTTCCACAGGGCTGATATCTTTCCCGACCTGAATATCATCCAGGATCTTTATGTCCGCTGCTTTTATGCCGAGTAGGTAAGACAAAGTTTCCAGGGCATTTTGACGGTCCCCTTCGATACTTTCTTCCTGCGCGCGCAGTACCGCCAGCTGTGATTGCACCATCAGGGTTTCACTTTCGCGGGATTTGCCTAAACGTACTCTTTCGGTTAGTTCTTTTAGCCGGCCTTGCAGCAGGTCGTAAGTACCGCGAATATCCGCAATATCGCCTTCAATCTGTGATAAGGTGAAAAAGGCCAGGGTCACATCCGCTTTCAGTCCACGCAATACGGTTTTAAACTCTAATTCCTGTCCTTGCAACACAGCTTTGGACAGGGCCAGTGTTTTTTCTTTTCTGAATCCATAAAACAGCGGCTGGCTCAGGGTGAATTTCGAATCCGAACCCTTACTGGTTACGGTGCCGCCGGCAGGATCCCGGTCAAATCTGGAAAATTCATAGCGGATATCCGGCAGCATATCTCCCCGCGCCTGGTTCACTTGTTGCTGTGCTTGGAGCAGTCGTTCTTGCTGTATTTTTAAGTCACTGTTCTTAGCAGCGGCTATGGATATGCATTGCTCCAGGGTAAGCGGAACAGTATCAGCCGCTGCCAGGGCCGTCCAGCCGCATAACAGGCCGATAGTCATGACAACCATTATATAAATTAAAGATCTTTTAGACAAATTCAACCTTCCTCCCTTTTAAATAGCTAATTCTCTTTTTGTACATTTATGCTGACTGTGTCGTAAGCGCCTCTTGCGTTCATTACCGTAATTTTATGTTCGCCTATGGCCGGCTGCATTAAAACCATCTTATCCGGGGAGCCGCGTGCTAAAAGACAATCATCCACGTACCAATAAACCTCTGTCCCGGGATTAACGCTCTGTGCGGTCAATTCTATCTTTTGGCTCCCTGCCGGCAAAGCGGGATTAAAGACATAATGGCTATTCGGTAAGGGACTTTCTATTTTTAATTCCTTGGCTGAAGCAAAAACCGTACAGGTAGTATTATGTTCAGGTGTCGTAGCCACTTTTCTGCCATTTTTACGTAGAAAACTGGCAACATCAGGCGGCCATATTTCAATAACTTTATCTTTATATTCCCCAGGTAAACCGTCCATGCAGTAACGGCATACTTCCTTGCCGTCTTTTTTTCTTACTTGTATCTTTTGATGGACCGCGCAGACACTATTATTGCTTATTCCGGGGATATAGTAATCGGTCAATGTATTTTGACAGTATGGGCCGGCGACCTCTCCGCTCAAAGCGCAAATAAGTCTTTCCTCTACCTGGCCTGGTTTCTGAAACCAGGAATCATGATATCTGGTAAGGTAATTAAATACTTCCACCAGTATCGGCGCGGTAGCTCGTATTCCCACCAGCGCGGTCGATCCCTTAGCATCGGTGTTTCCCAGCCAAACACCAACAGTGTAATCAGGATTATAGCCGATACACCAGGCATCTTTCAAGCCAAAAGAAGTCCCGGTCTTAAAAGCGATCCTGCCCCGGGTAGGAGTAAATTCCCAAGCCCGTGGCAAATCAGTCCTTTGTATCTTAGCCAGGCAGGAAGTAATAATGAAGCAGGCTTCCGGGGAAAGGATCTGCACCCCTTCATTTTTAGAAAGATCGTTCTCTAAAAAGACCAGTTCTCTCATCTTACCGTTATTAGCCATAGACGCGTATAGCTTGACTAACTCTTCCAGGGTTAATGGATACGCTCCCAGTACTATAGACAATCCCGGATTCAATTTATTTCTCGACCGGTCCATTAGACGCGCTCTTTGTAAAAAGTCCCGCAATCCTTTTTTCCCTAATTCATATTCCAGGTTCACGGCTGGTACATTTAAGGAATCTATCAGGGCTTCCTCGGCAGTTACCAATCCGGTGAATTTTTTATCAAAATTGGCCGGGTTGTAGCCTTCATAGTGTCTTTCGATATCATAGAGGATCTTTTTCGGGGTGATCTTTCCCTCTTCCACGCCTTGAGCATAGAGGAAGGTTTTCAGCAAGGATCCCGGCGATCTTTTAATATTCGCGCAATTTATCTGTCCGCCATGCAAGGCATCGTTAAAATCAGCCGTCCCGACGTAAGCCAATACTTTCATGGTTCGGTTATCAATAATGATCAAGGCTCCGTTATAGCAGCCCCGGATAGACAAGCGCTTAACACTCTTAGCTATTAATTCCTCTCCATAGGCCTGCAAAGGCATGCTAATGCAATAGGTCTTGATAAATTCCGGGCCGCCGGCTGCCCTGACGATCAAGCTGGGAGCCTTAAAAGGATTTTCTTCCCTTTTGGCTGGTATTCTTTCTTCCCTGGCGCCGGCGATCATATCACTGTATTGTGCCAACTGGACACCGATCCTGTCCAGCACCTTGTTCCGTTGCTTTTTCGCTTTCACCGGCGAGATATCAGGCCGGTTTGCGGTTGGGGATTTTGGCAAGGCAATTAAAAGAGCGCTTTCACCCAGAGATAATTGGCTAGCTGGTTTATTGAAATATAGGTAAGCCGCCGCGCCCACGCCTTCGATATTACCGCCCATAGGCACAGAGTTCAGGTACATTTCCAACAACTCTTGCTTGGAATACTTTTTTTCCAGTTGCAGCGCTCGGACCATCTCCAGCAGTTTAGCCTTGATTGTCCGTGGTTTTGGTTCGATCATCTTGGCGATCTGCATGGTTATAGTAGAAGCGCCAAGTTTTTTTTGGTATTTGATATTTGTGGCCAAAGCCCGGCACAAGGAAATAGGATTTATGCCTTTATGGCGATAAAAATACCGGTCTTCGTAGAACAGGAAACCTTTTTTCAGGTATTCTGAGATGTCCTCCAGTTTCAGTTTTACCCTATATTTGCCTGTAGGAGAAAGGTTTATCCTTAGTAGTTCATTCTCACTGCTTAAATGTACCGTGGAAAAATCTTCTTCCAGTTTAAATACCGGCAAAGGATAGACGGCCAGTGAAACATAAAGCAAAACTTCAAAACAAATCACTGCGACAGCCAGCGTGACCAGCAACTTGACCGCTTTCCATCTCCATACGGTGCCAATAAATTCTTTAATCTTTCTTTTTATCATTAGTTATTCGGGGCTATCACCAGGAAGTCTTTGGTATATTCTTCACCATTAATATCCGGGTCGTACATCGCTTCTCCGTAGATATTCGGGATCGTGAATCGTCCGGGAGTG
>JAQUQP010000052.1 GCA_028716025.1 bacterium
CCGCCGGTGGCTATGGTTAATATCTGGGCCAGCTTCGGTTGGGGTTTTGTCATGTTCCTGGCCGCACTGCAGGGCATTGAGCGTGATATTTATGAAGCTGCCCGCATTGACGGTGCTAGTAATTTCCAGGAATTCTGGAAAATTACCTTCCCGTTATTATTACCTATTATTACCAGCGTGTCTATCTTAACGATCCTGGGTGCCATGCAGCAATTTGATTTAATCTATGTCATGACCGGCGGCGGTCCGGCGGGGGCCACTGAAGTGCCGGTGAACCAGATGTATATGCAGGCTTTCCAAAATGGTATGTGGGGTTATGCGACGACCTTGGGCGTTTTGCTGGGTGGTATATTGTTTATAATTTCTTTATTGCAATTACAGATCAAAAAATGGCTGGTGGACTGGTAATCTATCCATGAAGAAAAATACAGGAAAATTCAAAAAAATATTTTCCAATCTTGTCTTTCAGCTGATCTTGCTGGCTTTTGCCGCATGGGTGATCTTCCCAGTATTATGGGGGGTTTCAACTTCCTTGCGCACGTTTGAGGGCATTTACCAGATCAGTGATCAGATCAACAGCCAGGAGATAACGGCAGATCCCGCAGCGCCGGTAAGCGGTGTCACTAAAATCAAGAACCGGATTGAGTCCACACTGCACCTAGTCCGCAGTTTGATACCGCCATCACCGATCCAATGGGGCAATTATAAAGAAGCCTGGAAACAGGGTAATTTCAATAAATACTTCCTGAATAGCTTTTTTTATATGGTGACCGTTGTTTTCTTTATGCTTCTTTTTTCGTCGATGGCGTCTTATGCTTTTGCCCGCCTTCGTTTTCCCGGTAAAGAATTTATTTTCTATTTGTTTTTAGCCAGCCTGGTTATGCCTTTGCCGACAATTTTCATTACGGTGTATCTCTTACTCCAGAATTTCCCGATATATTTATTTGTTGTCTTGATCATTATTGCTTCCTCACTGATCGTGAGTGCTGGTTCTTTACGCCGAGTGATGTTCTTGCTATTAGGAGTGCTCTTAGCGGCAGGAGGAGCCTATGCGTTTATAGCTTCCACGAATCCCGCTGAACCCAGGAAACTGATAGAATTGATCCTGGCAAAGATCAACTTGCTGGATACCCGTACCGGTTATATCTTACCGCAAATCGCCAGCGGTTTGCCGTATACGATTTTTCTGATGCGTTCCTTCTTTGAAGCCATTCCGGTCGACTTGGAAGATGCCGCTCGTATCGATGGTTGCAGCCGGTTGGGTATCTATTTCCGCATTATTTTGCCGCTTTCCCGTCCGATCCTGGCAGTTACAGGTATATTCGGGGCCTTAAGTGTCTGGAAAGAGTTCCTTTTTGCCGTTGTCGTTTTCTCTGATAGCACTAAGATGCCTATCCAGGCTGGTTTACTGGCTTTCCAGGGGACCTATAAAACCCAATGGAATTACCTGATGGCCGGAGTTATTATCACAGTCATCCCGGTGATCATTGTTTATTTGTTGTTGCAGAAACATGTTATTTCCGGTTTGACCGCCGGCGCGGTGAAGGGCTGATAAAGTTGATAGTTGATAGTTCATAGTTGATAGAAAATGCAAAAAGAAGTTGCGAAAATAAGAATTAGTGCTATATGTTAATTAGAACATACAACTTAATAAAAAGTCACGGAAGGGATAGCTCAAGGCGAGTATCGTTTCCTTGAGTATTTTTGTCGACAGAATATTGTTTACTAAAATCTTAAAAAGTGCTAAAATAACAAAGTTAGTATCTCTATCTTGGAGATAATGTGAATACCTTAAAGTGTTGTTATGTCCTTCTGCTCTCTGCCGCTTGCCTGCTGTCGTCTACTCTTGCCTTTTCAGCCGGGGAACCAGCGGCTTTCCTGCGTAACGGAGCAGGGGCCAGGGCCTTAGGTATGGGCGGGGCTTATACCGCGTTGGCTGATGATGCCAGTTCTATATATTGGAATCCAGCCAAATTAGCCTGGCAGGAAAAATTTGAAATAACCGCTATGTATGCTAACCTGGGCCTCGATTCGATGTATGATTATGCCGGCCTGGTCCTTCCACTATCTTTCGCTTCTTTTGGCTTCGGTTACCTGCAACAAGCAACTAATAAGATCGAAACTACTAATGCCGTCGGCCTGGTAACCGGGGAAGTTAAGGCTGCTAATAAAGCTTTATTTGCCGGGTACGGGCAAACTTTCGGTGATATTTTCTCTCTCGGTTTTAGCGCAAAAATAATTAATCAGGAATTTGATACTTATACGGCCAAAGCATTGGGTTTTGACTTGGGACTGCTGTGGCAAGCGGATGTAGTTCGGTTCGGAATTAATCTGCAAAACCTGAACAGCCCCAAGCTGAAGGGCAATTCTTACTGGGATTCTTCCCAGCAAGTAAGTGAAACCATTCCTCTCACCATCAGGACAGGATTGGTCTTGCACACCAAGCATGTGGCGAAGATCGGCGAAGCGAAAAAAGTACGGGAAAAAGCCAAAGCCGGTAAAACAACATCGTCGATGGAACAAGTAACCGGTATGAGCACCATAGAAGGCTTTGATATGAGCCAGGGCTGGATACCTACCCCGCCGCCGGGCCAGGAGGAGATCGCTACTGGGGTTTCCGGGGAAAAGGAAAAAGCCGCTGCTTTTTCTGTCCCGGTAGAGGTTAATTGGGCTCTGGATGTTGGTTACACGCCGGACAGTACCCAGAACCTGGAATTGGCGCCGGGTGTGGAATGCTGGATTAATAAGCAGTATGCGGTCAGAGTTGGCTGGAATTTGAATGACCTGACCCAAGCGCATAGTTTTTATCATAACCTGAGTTTGGGAGCTTCGGTCCTGTGGGGCTTCCTAGAAATTGATTATGCTTATGTTATTCATGAAGATTTAGAGAATACGCACCGTATTTCTACGAGCTTTATATTTTAAGGAATGATTTCGCGCCTGCCTGCCGGTAGGCAGGGATTTAAAGAGGAGAAAGAATTGTTTAGAAGAGTTAAGATCCTAATTTTCATACTGCTATCCGCCATCTGCTATCTGCCATCTAGTCCTTTAATGGCCGCTAATGTCAAGATCGTTGGCCGGCAAATGCTGGTGGACGGGAAGCCTTTCACTGTCAAAGGGGTTAATTACGGTTATACTCCTGTGGGGTCAGGATATTCCACATATGATTGGACCATCCATCCGGAATTCTATAAAGCGGATTTTGCCCTGATCCGGGCAATGGGCGCCAATACAGTCCGGTTCCATTCTATGCCTACCGACACTAAATTACTTGACGCGGCCTATGAATACGGGTTGTTTGTGATTATTACTTGCACAGTCGACTGGAATAAAGATTTTAATGTACAAGCCAACCGTGATAAAGTTTTATCTGACTTAACTACTACCGTAAATAAATGGAAAGATCATCCGGCAATACTAATGTGGTTGATCGGGAATGAAATCAATTTTCATACTACTTCACTCACTGCCTGGTACAGCCTGTTAAACGATTGCGCCGTCAAAGTACACGAACTAGAAGGGATGAACCATCACCCAGTGACTTCCGCTGAAGCTAACATCGATATGCTGGGCAGCGTTGTTAACAGGTCTGATGATGCTCATGTTCCGGACGTGGACGTCTGGGCGGCTCAGGTTTACCGTGGCGCGACCACTGGTTTTGATTCCATGTTTGAAGAATATGCCGCGAAGAGTACTAAACCCCTGATCCTGACCGAATTCGGCTGTGATGCTTATAATACAGCGACTAACGCGGAAGATGAAAATTCACAAGCGGAAACAATTAAAAATGAACTTAACATAATCGAGACCCATTTATCCGCGCTGAATGCCGCGGAAGAATGTGTCGGAGGATGTATTTTCCAGTGGGCTGACGATTGGTCCAAGAACCAGTGGGGCGCAGTCAACAGTACCCATGATACCGTCGGGACCTGGAATAACGATGCTTATTATGATTTTGAAAGCACAGCCAAGAATAATATGAATGAAGAATGGTGGGGATTGTGCTCCATAAGCGCCGGGACAGACGCCAAAACTTTGCGCAAGGCATATACGGAAGTCCAGGCCAAATGGGCGCCAAGTACCCAGAGTACCGCTTCCAGTAGTAATGTTTTTTCTACTGATATCACCAACTATCCTAATCCTTTCAATCCTGTTTCCGGTAGTACCACTATAGTTTTTACCGTAGCTCCGGGAACTGGGATCAAGGTTAAGATCTACGATATCGCCGGGCGGCTGGTAAAAACGCTAAAAGAAGAAACCGTAGATACTTATGCTCAATACAAGATAACCTGGGATGGCAAGGATGAGGAGAATAAGACGGTGGCCAATGGCGTTTATATCTGCTTTGTGGAAGGTAACGGAACTACCGGCACCGAAGTGAAATACCGTAAAATATTAGCCCTGAAATAGGGCTTGCGGGATAGTTTAATTTAGGTTATATTTATTATGTGCGTCATTTTCTGTTCGGAGGGTGCATGCGTTTTAGCAAGATCGGATTTTTTATCGCGGCATTATTTATGTTGGCCGCTAATACCAGCTTGGCTGCGGATACGCAAAAGGTAAAAAGCCTGCGCATAGACGGGAATTTGACTTTTGAAGGATGGTCGCATAAGCTTCAGCCGGGGTGGAGTATCTCTTCCAGCAAGCTGTCCAAGCTTTATACTCATGACCAGATTTCAAAAGATTCCTGGCATTATTTCGGCGGACAGACTCTGAATGTTGATTTTTCGTACCGGCCAAGTAAAAACTGGACCATGATGCTGGGAATTTTAGCTATCGGGAATTATGCCGACCGTTTTTATATCCCCATTAATGACGAGCACCGGCTGGATTATAATAATGATAGGATTAAATGGACCAGGGGTGAGATCATTTATAAGGGAGATCGTTTCCAAAATTCGTTTAATGGCGGGATCGGCCATTATCACTGGGAAGATGAAGGCGATATGTTCCAGCTCTATCCGGAACAGTTTGACGTTTATAATTATCGCCGGGTTAGCGGCCGGCAGGCACCGCGCGGCTTGGATCTTAAATATGCCGGGGATTTTGGCAAACTGGAACTGGCACATGGGGCGGAACTGGTTTGGGGAGACCACACTTCTACTTATGGAAAATATAACTGGCGCTGGGGTTATTTCAATAATGCCTTTATCTTTAAGAATGCCCGTGTCTCTTGGGGAGAAAAGCCTAAGGAACACGTGAATGCTTATGAATTCACCACTAAAATTGATTTGATTGAACCAGTCCCCATCGATCTCGGTGTACTGTACCAGCCGTTCCGTCTGGGACGGGAATTCCTATATGTCGAGGAATCTGGTTCCAATAATCTTTATACCATTCCCAATAGCACCTATACGATCAATACCGGTTCCCGCCTTATCAAATCCGGGACCACCAGTTCCGGAGATGCGATCGGTTATAAAACTAAATTAGGATTCAGGTTTATTCCTGGTATTGAAGAAGTAAGCGTTGGCTATGCCCATCTAGGCGCGAGCGCAGGCAATAAGCAGGAGTATTCAGGCGGGCTTAAGAAAGAGGTCAATGCCTTTACTAACCTGGACTTTACCGGTATCTATCAAAAGCCTATTTACGGTCCCTTGCCATATCTTTTTGAAGGAACAGCCAGTAATCCCGGTCCCGGAGTGATCAAGCCGCGGGGCAGGAGTGACGCTTTCTGGGTAACTATGGAAAACCGGCAGGCACATATCTATAAATTAACCTTGAACTTTGATCCTACTCCTTCGAGCTGGCTATATTTATGGCAGCCTAATATTCTCGAAGAATGGAATATGAATCCTAAAGAAGACGCTACCTTTGCCCTGTCGTTCCAGTATCTGGCCCGCAAATATCCGACCTCAACTGACCGCTGGTATTATCGTACCAGGGATGATGATATTCTCTGGGAAGGCGAGTCGGATCCGACCAAAGAATTTTGGGATTTTCGCCCGGCTGGCAAGTGGCCGACAACAGAGTGGCTGCATAGCTTTAATACCATGATGCGTTTGATTCCTTCGCCTACTTACAAATTTTGGATCAACTTCAAATGGGGACAGGATGTAGCTACCAGTTCTTTGGCTTATACCCTGAAAACAGATGAGAATAAACCGATCACGAATTTTTTCTTAGGCACAATTTGGCTGGACAAAAAGCCTTTTAAGGCCAGCGTCACATATGGCAAAGATGTCTGGGGCTGGGAAGAATGGCAGCAGCGGTTTGGCGGAACTATTGACCGTATGTATAAATTTTCTCTCAGCCGAACCTGGGAGAGCGCGCCATTTGAATCCACTGATTCCACTTTGGGAGTTGAGTATGTCGGGATCAGGGAGCAAGATAATCTTTATATCTATCCTGAACTCGGTTCTTTTGATGAATGGCGGATGTTCTTTAATCTGCATTTTGGCTCTATGGTGGTATTCCAGGAAGAGGAGAAACCCGTTGTCGAAGAAGAAGGTCCCAGGCCGCCTTCAGCCAGCTTAACCGTAGTGACCCCGGTGTTCACTCCGGGGACTGGGGATAATCCTGATGCCATATTCTCGCTGGCAGCCGCTGACAATAAGGGGATCAAGAACTGGGAGATCAATATCTTGGATATGGATGATAACTTGATCCAGACTTTGTCGGGAAAAGGTCAGCCGCCGCTGGAAAAGGAATGGGATGGCACTGATCTGGCCAGCCAAGAAGTCGCGCCTGAAGGCGATTACAAGGTTATTTTCAAGGTTAAAAATAAATCCAATTTGTCTGTCCAGACTGATCCTCAAGTAGTGACCTTGCAGATCCCGCAGATCGAAGTGGCTAAGGAAGTCCTGGCGGAAGCTCCGGTCGAACTTAGAGAAGAAGAAAGAGGATTGGTCATGAATATCACCTCGGCGGTGCTATTCGATTTTGATAAATCCAAATTAAAGGAAGAAGCCAAACAATTATTACCAGATGTGGTCAAACTGCTCAAGATGTATCCTAATAATAAGGTCTTGATCGAAGGACATACTGATTCAGTCGGATCTGAGGACTATAACCTAAAATTGTCAACTCGCCGGGCAACCAGCGTTTATAATTATTTCGTGCAGCAGGAAGTAGACAAGGAGCGGCTGGAAAAGAAAGGTTATGGCGAAACCAAGCCGGTCGCCTCTAACCGCACTCAAGCCGGACGGGCATTAAACAGGAGAGTGGAGATCATCCTGCTTAAGGAACCTGATACAGAGCAGGGTACCTCTGAGGAACAGGACACGGTGGAACCGGAATGAAAAAAATAACCTTAGTGAAAATTATAATAATGATCGTGATGGGAATGTTCCTGGTTTCCTGTGAACGTAATCCTATGAAACGGCTGTCTGATCCTTTTGATGAAGGAGCTTTAGGCGCCTGGAGCGGCGTCTTTAAGATCTATGATGACGATTTGATCACTGGCGGCAATGTGGCTTTTATCCCGTCTGATAAAACCCCGCCGGATAATAATATGACCCTCGATTTTATGTATACTGATGATAATCCGCCCGAAGGCAAGAAATGTCTGCGTTATACCTGGAATGGACAAGACCTGGACTGGAACGGTAAGAATGAACATGACTGGGCCGGAATGAGCCTGATCGTGGCCACTCATTGGTCATTGTATGATTCCACTCCCAGCAAAGATCTTTCTGCCGGAGGATATACCAAGATCACCTTCAAAGCCCGGGCGGTCAATTTAGCCAGCAATATGTACGTGAAATTTGAAGGGCCAGTCTCGACCACCACTTCCGCGCCGAACAGGGGCGGTACCAGGTATCTCCGCTTGACCAGTACGGAGCTGAGTGATTGGCAATCATATACTATTAATTTCAATAACGCTGATTTTAAATCAGTAAAGGATTATTTTAAAATAGTGATAGAATATCCAGCTGGTATTAACACTACCCTGTATAGCAACGGGGGTATAGTTTTGGTTGATGATATCAGGTATGAAAAGTAAGAGAATAAGAGGAGGGGAAACATGTTCAGCCGCAAGTACGCTTTAAAGATCTTTGTTTTGGCTATAGCTATTATAATGGTCATTTCCGTATCCGCGGTATCCGCCCGGGAAGCAGCTTATAATTTTAATACCAAGTCTCCGTCAAATGCTGCCCTGCGGTCATTGATGCTGCCTGGTTGGGGACAGTTCTTTAATGAACAGCCTACGAAAGGCTTTATTTTCGCTGGAGCGGAATTGATCGCCGTTGGTACAGCTTTTATGATGTATTCCAGCGCTAACAGCACTTATAGCGATTATGAAACCCAGCGAACTGCCGCTTTATATGATGACTATTCCAGCAAGGTCGATTCAGCTAATATGTTTGTTTATGCCGCCGCGGCTATTTGGGTGGGGAACGTGATCGATGCTTACTTGTCAGCGGATAGCGGGACCAGCTCGAAGAGCAAGAAGAGCAGTACGCTAAAAAAGAACAGTAAAAAGAAGAAAAAAGTGGAAGTAGAAGAAGAAATAGAAGAGGAACCGGCGGCAGAAGAGGAAGAAATAAACGAAGAAGAAAATACCGAAGAACAGGAAGAACAAGTAAAACCGCGGAAAAAACAGAAAAAACAAGTAGAAGAAGAAATTGAAGAAGAACCGGCAGAACCAGAAGAAGAAAGTATTGACGAAGAGGAAGATGACGAATCAAGCTTGCCGGGAAGAGGATTTTACCTGCAGGCTAAAGGACTGCATCAATTAGGCATTGCTTACCGGTATACTTTCTAAATAATTTTAACGAAGGGAGCAGGGATAATGCTAAAGAAAAGCTTGGCCATACTTACATTGGTAGGAATAAGTCTGTGCGCGGGAGTGCTGGGGTGGGCGGCAGGTGATAGCAGTGCCTTTAAGATCTTTCCGATATATACTGATGCTAAATCAGCGGATAATCATTTTGTTCCAAGCGGCTGGATGGGTGATTACGGCGATCTGAAGGTGAGTGATCTCTGGAGCAAGGATCCGCACAGCGGGGCAACCTGCATCCAGTGGAAATATAGCGCCAAAGGGTCCAATGGCGCGGGTTGGGCGGGAGTATATTGGCAAAATCCGGCTAATAATTGGGGTAGTAAAAAGGGTGGCTATGAACTAACCGGCGCTAAAAAATTGGTATTTTGGGCGCGGGGAGAAAAAGGTGGTGAGATAATAGCGGAAGTAGGGGTGGGCGGCATTACCGGGAAATATGCCGACACGGATAAAGTAAGTCAAGGTCCGATCGAGCTTACTAACGAGTGGAAAAAATATGAGATCGATGTCAGCGAGGCCGACCTTACGTACATCAGCGGTGGTTTTTTCTGGGTGGCAAAAAGCGATGATATGCCTGAAGGCGGCATGACCTTTTATCTTGATGATATCAGGTTTGAGTAAAAACTTAAGGAAGAGGGGGTAGGCAAAACATGAGAAAAGCAATTCTCATCAGTATTTCAGTCTTAGCGGTTTTGGCAGCCAGTTTTTCAGCCATTACCGTATTTTCAGAAGGAAAGGTATTTACGGTCGCGGTACCAAACGTATTTTCCGCTCCGATAGGGAAAAGCATCAACGCGGATGGCGCTAAAACAGGATTCAAAGCATTCCCGATCTATACAGACAAGAATTCTCCGGATAACCATTACGCGCCGAGCGGCTGGATGGGTGATTATGGCGATATGCGCTTGACTGACCGGTGGAGCCAGAATCCGCATAGCGGCACTACCTGCATACAATGGAAGTATGTTCCCAGAGGAAGCCAGGGGGCTAACTGGGCCGGCGCTTTCTGGCAGAATCCCGCTAACAATTGGGGTTCTAAAAAAGGCGGATACAATCTGACCGGAGCCAAGAAACTGGTATTTTGGGCGCGCGGTGAAAAAGGCGGAGAAAGATTGGCTGAAGTCGGTACCGGCGGTATTGAAGGTGAATACGCTGATAGCGATAAGCTCAGCATCGGTCCCATTGACCTGACCAAAGAATGGAAAAAGTTCGAGATCGACTTGACTGGCGCTGACCTAAGCTACATTAGCGGTGGTTTTTTCTGGGCTGCCAGCGGTGATGATGTCCCTGAAGAAGGGATCACATTCTATCTTGATGATATCAGGTTTGAGTAAATCAATTATATAGACATGGAGGTGTATAAGCAATGAAACTGCGTAAAATGATGATTTGTCTGATGGTCCTGCTCATGGGCGTAGCCCTCTTGTCAACAGCCTCAATTGTGATCGGGGCGGTGATCGAGGATGAGGAAGCAGCACCGGTAAAAAAGGAAGCGAAACCTAAAGTTTCCAAGAAAAAAGCTAAAGTAGAAAAAGTAGAAACGGAAGAAGAAACAGTTGAACCAGCAGCTGAACCTGCGGCTGAAGCAACACCGGCGAGCGAAAGCCCGTCAGCTCCGGGAGAAAAACCGTCCCGCACGAAAAAAGTCACTGCTTACCCGTTCTATATTTACCAGGATGGGGCAGCTAAAGCTAACCACTTCTATCCGAGCGGCTGGATGGGTGATTATGGAGACATCAGAATAAATGTTAAGGAAATGGTCAATCCGCACTCAGCGCCAAGCTGTGTGAAGATCACCTATACGGCTAAAGGGAAAAATGGCGCTGGCTGGGCCGGTGTTTATTGGCAGCAACCTGCTAATAACTGGGGTACAGCGAATGCCGGTTATAATTTAACTGGCGCCAAACGCCTGACTTTCTGGGCGCGTGGGGAAAAAGGCAATGAAGTGATCAATGAATTCAAAGTGGGCGGTATACAGGGTGAATACGCGGATACGGATGTTGCCGGTATAGGCCCGGTAAAACTGACCACCGCTTGGAAACAATACACCATAGATCTGGCAGGTAAAGATCTTAGTCGTATTGCTGGTGGTTTCTGTTGGGCGACCTCTGCAGATGAAAATCCGGATGGTTTTGCTATTTATCTGGATGATATCGTGTTCGAGCAGTAAATTTTGAAATTCCCACTGCTGATTTGTACTAAAGTATAAATCAAAGACGCGGGGATAGGTAAGATTTGAAATTGTTTTTTACGGGTTTCCCTCTGCTTCTCGAAGGAACGATAAAAATAAGCCGACAATAGTGACGTTCTATAGTAGATATAGCAACATCCTGTTTTGAGGCAAATATTATGTTGTTCTTCAGAGCAGAGGGACCTGTAAGAACTGGTTCGTAGTTGATAGTCCGCCTCGATTTTATCGAGGCTTGTAGTTCATCGTAAAAGTAAAAAAATGAGGTACTTGTGAAAAAGTACTTAGTATTCATACTTATAGGGATGCTCTTCTTTGGCAGTTCAGGTTTGATCGGAGCAGTGATCGAAGAGGAGGAAGAAGAAGCAGTCCAGCCTGAGGTGTCTGAAACTATTGAGGAACCGGCGACAGAAGCAGCGGAAAAGGAAGAAGCAGTTGAACCTGTTGAACCTGTTGAACCTGAAGTCCCGGCCTTCAAAGTCTTTTTGATATATGAGGACAAGACCACCGGGGGTAACCATTACGCACCAAGCGGCTGGATGGGTGATTATACGGATCTAAAACTTGATTATGGCTATAACAAAAATCCCCATTCAGGGAAGACCTGTATTAAGATAGAATATAATGCCCGTGAATCACAGCGGGCCGGTTGGGCTGGTATGTTTTGGCAGAATCCTTCCGGTAATTGGGGTGAAAAAAAAGGCGGTTATAATTTAACCGGCGCGACCAAGCTCACGTTCTGGGCGCGTGGGGAAAAAGGCAATGAAAAGATCAAGAAGTTTAAAGTAGGCGGTATCAGCGGGACATATCCTGATTCTTGTTCTGTGGATTATGGCCCGGTAGTATTAAGAAAAAATTGGCGCAAATATACTATTAATTTGAAAAATAGAGACTTATCATATATAAATGGCGGATTTTGCTGGGTAGCTATAGCCGGTGATAATCCGAATGGCATGATCTTTTACCTGGATGATATTAAATTCGAATAGGTTTGCAGAGAAGGACCCTTTAATTAGAGAGTATCTTTAGTAAGCAGTGAAGGGACAATTAAAGCATGAAAAAGACCACGGAATGTAAATTGTTTTTAACTGGTTTAATAGTGATATTAATGGCTATGGTGTTTCCTGCCAATGTATCAGCTCTTTTATATGATTTTATATATGTAAATGACATAAGCTGTAGTTTATATCCAGGTTGGAGCATCATGCCGGTGTGTAGTGTTGGCTTAGTAGCAAACACTGGGGCAACGGATATTACTGTTGCTGACTTCAGAACACTGAATTTCAACGTACAATCGTCTGTCCCGGGAATAACTATGACCATACTGCCTCTGCATTTCGGCACTGATCCCGCAGTATTTTGTCCACTATTGCCAAGAGAAGTGGTGGGTCTTGTCTTACCGGATCAGAATGGAATGTCATTCAATTCGCTGTTGTTAAGCCAGATACAACAAAATGAAAATCTAAAAAACGGAAT
>JAQUQP010000053.1 GCA_028716025.1 bacterium
TGCTTTATTTCACATCTTGTCAATAAAAAGAAAGACCCATCCAGCTATTCTCATAGCTTAATGGGCCTTGTAAGAAAACATTAATAATGATTATTTCTTTTTTCTAGCGATTGGTAAACCGGTCTTTTGATTTTCAATTACTTCTAGTTCTGCCGGGATCTCTATTGCGCCGGTAGCATCCTTGCTGAAATATTGCAGGTGCCCTTTCCGGTGAAAGTAATACGTTACCCCTTTTGAATTGGTATGAGAATTTGCCATTGATTTCACCTCTTTTCCCAGTTTACTTAATATTTGCAACGTTTTTATCATACTCTTATAGATCTTTATTGTCAAGAATTAAGTTAACGTCCCTGACCGGACGTTTAAACAAGATCCTGGACAGGAGAATACTCATGACCAAGGTCACTAAACCGCCAATCACCACGGAATATGGCACAGTCAGCCAATCAGCCAATAAACCAGCCTGAAAACTTCCCAGGGGTGTCATCCCCAGGAACATTACTGTATAAAATCCCATTACCCGACCACGCAGTTCATCAGGAGTTTCTTTTTGCAGTAAATTATTAATGGTAGCGGTTTGGGTTACGATTCCCCACCCTGTGCCAACCAGGGCTAATAAGGAAATATTCACGCTCTTAGAAAAGCCGAAGATAACCAAGCTGCTACCTAAAACAATGCCGCCCAGCGATACTAGCCGGTTACTTTGATCCGTATGACTGAACACAGTCAGGGAAAAAGACGCTAATAAAGCTCCTATGCCTATCGCCGAAAGCAATAGGCCTAAGCCCCGCGCGCCTATATTTAAGATATCACGGGCAAATACCGGCATCAGTACCATGTAGCTTACGCCAAAAAGGCTGGAAACCGCCACCAGGATGATCAGGTTCCTTATCTTCAGGTTTTGCCAGACATACCTAGCCCCGTCCATAGTGCTTTCATGGAGAGAATTACGATTATTGGTCTTAGGTGTAAAATCCCCCCTCATGAATAATAGTCCTGCCAGTACAGCCAGAAAACTAATACCATTGATGTAAAAACAAGTGCTTACTCCCCAGGCACCAACTACAAATCCCGCCACTACTGGACCAATGATCCTAGCTACATTAAAGATCATGGAATTAAGGGCTATGGCATTAGTAAGATCCTCTTTCCCGACCATTTCTATGACAAATGAATGCCGTGCCGGCATATCAAAAGCATTGACCAATCCCATTAGTCCGGCTATCAAGACAATATGCCAAAACTCAATTAGGTGTAAAGAAAACAATATACCCATGGCAAAAGCCAGGACCATGGATAAAGCCTGGGTACAAATAATTAAATTCCTTTTTTTCAGCCGATCAGCTATGGTCCCGCCCCAAACAGAAAAAAGTAAGATAGGCAAAGCCGCGATAGCATTAACTATACCTAATAAAAAAGGGGAATTAGTGAGTTGGAGAACTAACCACCCTTGAGCGACATTTTGCATCCAGGTACCGGTAAGCGATATCATTTGTCCGGACCAGAATAACCGGAAATCACGATGTCTAAGAGAAGAAAAGTATTTTTTCATATTTCCTAAAAATATATGTCGATCTGTTTGGCTTGCTGGGCCCTGATTCTGGCCGCCGCCTTTTGTTCAATAATATTACCCTGGACTACTTCTTTGGTATTATCAAGCCAGACGATCTCAATGGTTGTTATTTTAAAATCATTGGCAAAAGTATCAAGGCGCCTATTATTGTGGTAAATTAATTGGGTAACGCCCAGGAATTTACAGCTAAAAATACCTTCGCTGGTGAAATAATTCTTAGGCAAGGCCGGCTTAAACTCCAAGATAAGCTCACCCTGAGCGTTTAATCTAAAAGGTTTGCCGCCTACAGTCATCAGTATCCAAATTTCCAGGAATTCGGCTGTAGACCCGCTTAACCGCGCCACACAACCTCTGCCCCACATCCGGGTATCAGGGAATGCGCTGGAAACTATGAAAGAAGAATTTTCCAATACACTGCGCCCATAAACTTGGGCTTTCTGGAAACAAATGCCTGCTTTTTCAAATTCAGCGAAAAATTCCTCATGCAATCCGCCATTAAGCAGTTCCAACAGGTACTTATATTCCATATGCAGCCAGATCGATTCGTTTTCCAGCCAACCTGGAGAAAAAACCGTACAACGGCCATAATCAGCCGGCTCTTTGGACAGAGAGGCATTGACTTTGTACATTCCTAGTTCCTGGTCATATAAAAGACTCCTTTTCATGGCTTCATATAGTTGCTTGACCTTGTTGTGACTTTTTTCGGTTTTCAAATAATGCACTTCTGCTTCCAAGAATAAAGGCAACGGTTGCCGGCGGAACTTTTTGATCGTAACACAAGGCCATCCTTTATGACTATGCTTTTTCCCCTTTTTATCCTTAATATAGCTGAATTTTTCTGCCTCATGCGTATAGTAGGTATAATATAGCCCGGAGCCCGGATCCAGGGCTTTAGCCAGTCCAGCATCAATTTTCTGCAAACATAATTCCAGGAATTTCATATACGCGGAAACAGCAACTGGTTTTTCCTTGCCGCTTACGCCAAATTTTGTCTCCTCACGGTATTTTTCCTTTATGGTAGTAGCTTTATCCCAGAATGAATAAGCTGGCATTTTCTTCGCGGTCTCTAACAAAGCCTGCAAGCCGAGGAAAAATCTTTGCATTTCTTCAGGCAGGTTGATCTTATAATTGTCCGGCAGGCCGGCTTTCCCTAAATGCCCCTGTAAAAACTGGATCATCCTTTTCAATTCAAAAGTCTCCGGGACAGAAGACCCAAATACTCCCGGTAGGCCATTGAGCGCGTCATACCAGCTGGGTTTATCAGCTTCCATTTCAATCCCAATACCATCAGGATCGAGCGTGGCCAGTTTGTTCAGCAGGAGACAGGTTATTTTCACCATCAGAGTGGTTTTATAAATATTCCCCCAGCCTTTTTTATCTCTTACTATATGCGCATTACTAGCCCGTTCTTTAAGTACCGCTACTTTTTCCGGGCTGATTATGACTGAGCCAAATTGCCGGATCAAACCATTAGCGTCAACATATTTCTCATGCCGTGGCAGAACGATGTGGGAATTATCATAAAAGGTAAATTCTTTTTTCTCCAGCAGTATTTCCCGTTCTTTTTCCGGATAAACAGCCAGGTATGTTTCGAGCAGGTCTAAATTATAAGTCCAATGATCGGTCCAAAAACCTTCCCCATGCTCAGCTTCCTTGACTCGCTGGGCTCGGCCAAAGATCTCACTCAGTAATTGCTCTTCGGATACCTTGATCTTGATCTTATTGCGTTCAATGAACAGTAGTAAACTGCCGGGTTCAAATTGCCTGGCAAAAAATCCGATTAAAAGTTCCAGCCCTTTTTTATCAGTGATCTTAGTAAGTGCTTTTTTGTTCTCCGCGGTCCCTGCTTTAAAGATAAAATAGGTGCCCTTGACCAGTAGCGGGTTATAGCCGTCCAACTGCACTAGGTTATAGAACGTCAGGACATTAGTGTCACCGGTTTTAGGATCAAAGAAAATATCACTGCGCTTGTTCTGGTTGATGTCGCGAAAATTACCGTCACCCTGGGAATAATACGTCGGAGAGATGAGGTAATTATTATAGTCACGCTCCAGGTCACCGTGCTTCCGGGCATAAACAAAAAATGGAATGCTGCCATCGCCGGCAGGCAGATTAATAGGCATGCCGCCGCGCAATACATTGTCCATGTAGGTTTGCCGGCAATACAGGTTAAATTCCCGGCGGCTTGAGTTAGTCTGGATCGGTTCAGTGATGTCTTCTATGATCTGCTTATTCTCTGCGCCTTTACGGGTAAAATAATCAATATCCTTCGCTTTCATAAAATGGGCGCTCAATTGTTCCTCGCTATCCACATGCCCGATCAAAGAATATAGAGTACGACTTTGCCCGGCTGGCAGCGTCCATTTGATCAAGCTCATGGCAGCGGGATATTTATTGTCTCCGAACTGCTTTACCGGCAAGATAAAACCTTGTTGTTTGATAAAAGCTGCAGGATAATTGTAGTCGCTAACTTCGCCAAAGATCAGTTCGGGATCAATGATCATTTGAGCCGGTTGCAAATTCCCGTTGATCTTTTCCAGGGCAAAGTAGAAATTACCTTCTTTCAGCGCCTGTATCTCCGGTTTATCGCTGATCTCAACTTTTAGCTGGTAAAAAGGTAACCCGGTCTTTTCAAAATTAGTCACTTTGGCCCAGGCCTGAGCAGTATGGCTCATATATTTCAGGACATCATTACTCATCCAATAAGGAATTATTTTTGGCTGGCCGTCAATTATTTCCAAGTCAAGCTCATTATTACTAATATTCAATACTTCAACGATTCGCACCAACGCGGCAATAGGCTCCTGTGGCAGGGTAAAATACTTAACCTGTATCTTTATGCCAAGAGTTTCATTAATCTCTTCTAAAACCAGCTCAGCTGGCCGAATCAACATTTTTTGCCTGGTTTTATAGGCATTATTAGCATTATTATTCTGGAAAGGTTCGTAAAACAAGGTTTGGTCCTGTTGTTTCACCTTGATAAAAGTACGGAATCCAATATTGGGGGTTAGTCCATACGAGCGGTTAGCTGGCTGGTACTCCATTATCGAGTAATTCTTTCCTTTTATGCCGAAAGAAGCTATGCCTTGACCCCGATTCACATAAAATAGCCACATGGGAATGCCCTTAAGGCCGGCAATGCCAGGGAAAAAACTGGCAAAGGGACGGGCCAGATTGTAATTATCTATTTCAAAGGTTCCATCATCATGCAAATTATATTTAACTTCATCTTCTTCTTTAACATATGCGCTGGCCATAACCTAGTCTCCTTAATTCAACCTAAAATAAAAGGACTCTCTCAAAAAGCTAATACATTATTAAGAGAGTCCATATATATATAGCCCAAAAAGAGGCAAATTTCAAGTAAAAAAGTACTTCTTCCTGAACCACAAAGCCACATTAACCAGTCCTATTAATACCGGCACTTCCACTAATGGACCTATCACAGCCGCGAACGCAGCGCCTGAATTAATGCCAAATATCGATACTGCCACAGCTATAGCCAATTCAAAGTTATTACTGGCAGCAGTAAAAGACAAAGTAGCCGTCTGGGTATAGTCAGCACCGGCTTTCTTGCCCATATAAAATGAAACCAGGAACATAATAACAAAATAGATCAGTAATGGAATGGCTATCCTGACTACATCCAAGGGAATGTTAAGTATAACTTCCCCTTTAAGAGAAAACATAACCAGGATCGTAAACAATAGCGCAATCAAAGTAAACGGGCTGATCTTGGGTATAAATTTCTGGTAATACCATTCATTTCCTTTAGCCAGGCGCAGAAAATACCGGGTAAGAAAACCAGCTAAAAATGGTATCCCCAGGTAGATAAATACACTTTTGGCAATTGCCAAGATCGTGATATTAACTATGGCGCCTTTTAGCCCAAACCATCCTGGCAGGACAGTAATAAAGATCCAGGCATATAATGAATAGAAAAGCACCTGGAAAATTGAATTAAAAGCCACTAATCCGGCGCAGTATTCAGTGCAGCCAAAGGCCAGTTCATTCCAGACTATAACCATGGCAATGCAACGAGCCAATCCGATCAGGATCAGCCCCACCATATATTCAGGATAATTATGCAAGAATACGATCGCCAGGAAGAACATGAGTAAAGGGCCAATTACCCAATTTTGAATTAGTGATAAAGTCAGTATCTTTTTATCTTTGAATACATCGCCTAATTCTTCGTACCTTACTTTAGCTAAAGGAGGATACATCATCAGGATCAAGCCAATAGCTATAGGAATATTTGTCGTACCTACCTGGAATTTCCTCCAGAATCCGGCTACCGGAGGATACAAATACCCTGATAATACTCCTATAGCCATAGCTAAAAATATCCAAAGTGTTAGATACCGGTCAAGAAAAGAAAGCCTTTTGGTCACTGCTTCATTCATAATGCATATCTCCCGGACACAGTTTATTTTTCAGCTAAGTATTGCTCAAATAATTCTTTGTCCCAATTAAGCTGGGTACCGGCTGCCTGCAATGACGAAAGAAGGATTGCTTCAGTAACTTCCTGTTTGGTGGCGCCTGCGGCCAAAGCATCTTTGATATGATGTTCCGTACAATGCGGGCACCTGAATACTGAGGCCACTGCCAGTCGGATCAATTCCTTGGTTTTCGCATCAAGTACGGTTCCTTGTTTTGCCGCGTTCGAAAAATGCTGGTACGCAGCCCCCAGTTGGGATTGTTTCAAATACCACGGTGTTTCATTAGCCATTGTACTCCTCCTTTTTATGATCTTGCCATATAAATCAGGTAAATGCCCCCAATTAAAACCAGTAATCCACAGAGCTTCTTCGTAATAATAGTACCCTTTGATCGTTCTGTCCAATTGAGATAGGACTGGACTATTTCACTAAAAGTTCCGGCTAGAACAATTATTAAAATATGCCCGAGAGCATAAGCTATGATTAAGATTATGGCCAGGAAAAGATTACTCGCGCCTACAGTAAAAGCCACTCCCAGCATAGGTGCCATATAAGCGAAGGTGCAGGGACCAAGTGCTATACCGAAAATCGATCCTAATATAAATGCTGCCCATAATCCTTTTTTCTGGTATGTTGGCTGTCCAGCTTCACCAAAGAAAGGCAAGGTAATGATATCCAGCAGATGCAATCCTACTAAAAAGAATATGATCGCTACAATGTAATTTCCCCAAGCTCCGACATCTCCCAAGATCCGGCCAAGCATACCGGTAATAATCCCAATCAGGGCAATGGTAATGAGAATGCCAGACGAAAATATGATAGAGAGCAGGAAAGCGCGTTTTGTCGAAATTCTTCCCTGCTCATCAATAAATCCAATTATTAACGGGATACTGGTCAAATGACAGGGACTCAAAAGAATACTAAGTACACCCCAGATAAATGAAGCGGTTACAGCTATATATGGATTGGCATAAAGCGCATTACTTAGCCAGGCAAACAGAGTTCCTAGCATTATTTCACTCCTTGCTGTTTTAGCACTTTCACCAATTCCTCTTTGGGAAAAAATCCGATATGACGAAAATATTCTTTACCGGTTTTATCCAGAAAAATCTGGGTGGGAATAGCTTGTATTTTGTATTTTTCCCCATATGGCCTGCCGGCTTTAGTCCAGACATCATAAAAGATAACTTCTACTTGTCCTTGATATTCCATCTTGATATCTTCTATGATCGGCTGCATCATTTTGCAGGGGACACATTTAACTGATCCAAGTTCTATAAATGTGACCTGTGGCTTGGGCAGAATTTTTATCTGCTTATCAGCGGCTATTATTAAATACCAACTTGTCACAAGAAGTAAAAAAACAATTAGTCTTCGTAAATTCATTACTTTCCCCTTTTCAAATAATCTTTAAGTATCGTTAACGGCGGGAAAGAAATCGCGTTTTCCCGGCACAATCCAGCACAAGAACTGCAACCAACTATACAGTTAAAAGGTTCTGTCACTTTGGTCTTGTTGTTTTGCTCATCCCAGCTATAAACGTTGTGCTGGCAAAATTTAAAACATTCCTTGCAGCCAATGCATTTCTCAGAATCAACGAGCGGATACCAGGGTATGTTTTCCCTGGGGATTCTTTTCCATTCTCCGTATTTACCCATTACTTGTCTCCTGTTGAATAAACTGTTTTATTTGTTCAGTAGTGGGTATTTTCCCTTGCATAACAATTTTGCCATTAATAATAAGCGCGGGGGTCTGCATAATGCCCTTATCAATCATTATATTTATGTCTGTTACCTTAATAACTTCTGCCTCCTGGTTTAACTCGGCCAAGGCCGTCCGGACATTCTCTTCTGTATTATGACACTTTTTACAACCTGGTCCAAAAACCTCTATTTTCATGTTTTTCTCCTTAGACTGGCTTGAGCGCAGAAATCTTTACACTTGCCACCACATCAGCAATACTTTTTGCAGCGGCTTTACCTAAGGTTTTAGTTTCCTGAACCGCTTGCGCCGTAGCATCATTAGCCATGGCCTCTATAGGATAGTTAACCTGATCGATTACGGTAATATTTTTGAATCCTGCTAATTTTATAGCCTCTATATAGGTTTCTTTAGCGATAGCACCGGAAAGGCAACCAACATAGGCGGCGACAGAGTTTTTTATAGCTTCAGGCAGTGTCCCGGTTAACACCAGGTCAGATACCATTAACCGTCCACCTGGCTTTAAAACCCTGAAAGCTTCCCTGAAAACTTGCTCTTTATCAGGTGAAAGATTGATCACGCAATTAGAAATAATTACATCAAAATTATTATCTTCTAGCGGTAATTTTTCAATTTCTCCCAATCTGAATTCTACATTTTGATAATTGCCTTTATGGGCATTTTCCTGAGCTCTGGCAATCATTGCTGGAGTCATATCAATTCCGGTGACTTTACCGGTTTTACCAACTTTCCTGCTGGCGAGGAAGGCGTCAAATCCCGCGCCACTGCCAAGATCAAGCACTTTATCCCCTTCGCACAAGCTGGCAATAGCTACCGGATTACCACATCCCAATCCCAGGTTAGAACCCTCGGGCACGCTGTTCATTTCCGCATCATTATAACCAACGCTTTTGCTGATACTATCCGCAGTAGGGCTAGCGCTGCAACAGGATCCTGAACAGCAGCAAGAACTTCCTGCTTCTGCTATTTTTGCATAACCATCCTGTACCAACTTTTTGATCTGTTCCGCATTTTCTTTCATTTGTCTCCTCCTCTTATTTAACTATCACACCATACATCATACCGGTTAAAGTAGCCATTACCACAACTAAGCTTACATACACGATTGTTTTCTTTGAGCCCATTATCTTACGTAGTACGAGCATACTCGGCAGGCTTAAAGCCGGACCAGCAAGAAGCAAGGCAAGTGCTGGGCCTTGGCCCATTCCGGAATTCATTAATCCTTGTAATATCGGTATTTCAGTAAGTGTAGCAAAATACATAAAAGCCGCTACTACTGATGAAAAGAAATTCGCCCATAGAGAGTTGCCGCCTACCAGGGCAGTTACATATCGGGATGGGATAATCCCTTCTTGCCCGATCCGGCCTAAAAGGAAACCGGATACAAGTACTCCTCCTAAAAGGAGCGGCAATATTTGCAAAGCAAAACCCCAGGTTGAGGTGGTCCATTCTTTTAATTCCTCTTTTTTAAACCACAAAAAAAGAATACCTGCTAAAACGATCAAGGATAAGCCAGCTATCCACCATTTATATTGATAGATCATGAACCAGATGCCCTGATCCCCAGGTAGCGGCTTGCCCCAATTAGCGAAAATAAGAAAGGCGATCATAGCGGCAAAATACAAAATTGTTTGTCCTAATGAGCGTGATTCTTTTACTTCGCCCACATTAAAATCGCCGCTAGCTTGACGTGCTCTTTCCTCTTTTATAAATATCAAATGCATTAATAATCCGATTATAACGCTAAATGCTACCGCGCCTATTGCCCTGGCTAAACCCATTTGCCAGCCGAGGACTCGTGCAGTCAGGATTATTGCCAGAACGTTTATCGCTGGCCCAGAATAAAGGAAAGCACAGGCTGGTCCCAGTCCTGCTCCCCTTTTATATATCCCGCCAAAAAGCGGCAATACTGTACAGGAACATACTGCCAAAATAGTTCCTGAAACAGAAGCGACGCCATAAGAAAGGCATTTATTGGCTTGAGCTCCGAAATACTTCATGACCGATGCCTGGCTGACAAAAACCGATATAGCCCCGGCAATAAAGAATGCCGGCACCAGGCAAAGAATTACATGCTCACGGGCATACCACTTTACCAAAGCCAGCGCTTCAAAGATAGCATTAGTAAATCGGCTGTTTTCCACAGGTAAATAATAAATAAATAAGAAAAAACCTATCATTAATAATAGTTTAGTCCTGTTTTTCATTTATTTCCCCTTTTTCCCACAGCAATATAGCATTTGCCGGCTGGCTTTTTTCGCTGCTGCCAAATCCTGTACAATACGATCATCGCTAATAAGCCAATCCTCTAAGCATGCCGCCATTTTTTTAGCGTATATATTTTGCGGCTTTAATTGATAGTTGGTCCATAAGCCGTCCTGCCAGTCTTCAATAATTCCGGCTTCTTTTAAGATCTTCAAGTGTTTAGAGACGCTGGGTTGGGATAGACCCAGCACTTCCCGGAGCTCGCACACGCACATTTCTCGTTGCTGCAGCATTTTTAATATGCGCAGGCGGTTTTTATCAGCCAGGGCCTTCATTACTTTTTCTAAATCTTTTAACATTACTTCCTCCATATAGCCATATTACTATATGGCTATATGGTAACAAATAAAAAAAAGACTGTCAAGATATTACCCCATACTTTTTTCTTTCTATTCTGCCAAATAGGCTATAAGAGCAAGGTACGACATAAAGCGTTAACATGGTGGAAAAAATAACCCCGCCGATCACGGCAATGGCCATTGGCACTCTGGTTTCCGCTCCCGGGCCAAGCGCCAGGGCAGGAGGAATAGCCGCGGCAATAGTCGCCAAAGAAGTCATCAGGATCGGTCGTAAACGGATGGGACAGGCGGTCAGCAGCGCTTCTTGTATTTCCATCTTTTGTTCCCGGTACTGGTTAGTAAAATCTACCAGCAAAATAGCATTCTTTTTAACTATACCCATCAGCAGGATAATACCGATCAAACTGTACATATTTATAGATTGGCTGGTTAACCAAAGCGCCACTAAGGCTCCGGAAATACTAAAAGGCAGGGAAAGCAAGATCGCTATGGGATGAATGTAGCTGTTAAATTGTGATCCTAAAACCATATAAGAAACAATAATGCCTAAAAATAGCACCAGGAGCAAACTGGTAAAGGACTCCTGGAAAGTTTGCGCGCTGCCGGTGAAAACAATATGATAATTTGGCGGCAGGATATTAGCAGCCAAATTATTCACTTCAGCTAAGGCTGTGGTTTGCGACTGGCCGGGCGCCACATTGGCAAAAAGGGAGATCGCCCTTTCCCGGTTCCGCCGGGTAATGGTTAAAGAGGTCAATTCCTGGCTGATATCAACCACCTCTTTTAGATTCACTAATTCTCCATGATTATTCCAAACCTGGAGAGAATTAATGTCATCAGCTTTATTACGTTGCTGTGGCAATAACCTGATACGCACATCATACCTGCGCCCATTAGTGGTAAACTTGGCGATCGGTTCACCACCGATCAGGGCATTAATCGTACTGCCGATATCGTCCACATTAACTCCCATGGCTGCTGCTTTTTTCCTGTTCGGCCATACTCTTATTTCCGCCACCTTGGGTAAATAATCAGAGTCGACATCAACCATAAGTTTGCTTTTGCTCATTTCTTCGCGTAATTTCTGTGCAGATTCGATTAAGGTGTCCCAATCAGGCCCCTGAACTGTAAATTCGATAGGGAATCCGCGGGTAGCGGTAAAACCGGCTAACGACAGGTCCTGGATCACTACTTTTAGATCCGGTATTTTACTAAGATCGTTACGAAATAGCACCATCAGCTCAGACTGAGATAAGCGATGACTGTTAGGTGGCACAACTGGCCGTTCCTTTGGCGGTTTTAAGGTAACAAAAATAAATGCCGTATTTACCTGGCCGCCAGTGAAGCCGCCAATAGCGGCAAAATAGGTGTCAGTCTCGGGACGGGACATTATATATTCTTCGACCTTTTTAACCCGGTCACTGGTAAATTCAATAGATGCTCCCACCGGTGTTTGCAGGCGGCATAGTAACATCCCCTGATCTTGCGAGGGTAGAAATTCCTTGCGTAAGAATTTCAATAATACGAGGGAAAGGGAAAAGAATAACAACGCTATAAAGACAACGGTCCAACGATGATCAAGAGCCCAGCCTAAACTTGATTTATAATTTCGCGTTAGCCAATGGAAACTGGAATCGACTCCTTTACCAAACCAGGTCTTGCGCGGACCGACCGTCAGGAATTGCGACGTACGCATGGGGGTCAGGGTCAAAGCTTCCAGTAAAGATAATGCCACCGCCACAGATATAGTTACGCCGTGTTGGTAAAAAAACTTGCCGACGATCCCTTTCATGAAAGCTACCGGAAGAAAGATAGCGATCAGGGCTGCGGTAGCTGCTGTAGCGGCAAAAGTTATCTGTCTTGCGCCAGCCCTGGCAGCTTCTAC
>JAQUQP010000054.1 GCA_028716025.1 bacterium
GATGGCTTGGGAAGTATAACGGCCATAGTTGACCAGAGTGGCAACATCGCACAGACTTACAGATATGACAGCTTTGGAAATATACTCAGCACCACTGGCTCCTTGAATCAACCCTATACCTACACCTGAAGAGAATATGACTCCGAAACTGGGTTGTATTATTACCGCCACCGTTACTACGATCCGCATACCGGAAGATTTCTACAAGAAGATCCTGTTTGGGGTAAAAACTTGTACTTATATTGTGGGGCTAATCCGGAAAATTGGGTTGATCCATTTGGCAATGTAAGTCTTAGTTATAATGCAGGATACCATATACCAATTACGCCTGGGCCAGTTTCGGTTGGTCAAAATTTTAGTTCATCTACAAAATTAAGAAGTATATGGGACATAGGAAATACCCCTCAGGCTGAACCCACACAACCCGAAGCGGTTATAGGTTCATTTGTTGATGTAGGTGTAAGTCTGGGGCTTTCAGATTTTGATAATACTGGTTGTGATGGCGTGACAATTAGTATAGGTTCGGGCAGATATGGTGGTATTCAGTTTACTCTAAAAGAAACATTTGACCAGAATAAATCGATTTTAAATCCTTTCAGATATTTAAACGGGGTATCCGTCGGATTAGGTTTAGGTTATGGTTCGCCAGTACAAGTCACGGTACCCTTAAAGAGGTAGCTCATGAATAATCCAGAGAATCTTTTTAATATTGCGATTGGCGTTGCAATTTTCATTTATGCATTAATGTATAGATATGGCTATTTTAGGGGTAAACAAAATAGCAGATTTAGAAAGATAATAAATATGGATGAGTTTCTATTTCCAAACTTAAATGAAGAAATCGCTCATAGAGCTGACATACTGAGTTTCTGGGTCTGTTCATTTATGGCGGTGTTAATTGTTTTAAATGGGATAGAATCAGCATTAACTTCTATTATCCCAAATATCAGCATGATTTTTATAGTTATTTCATTTCCAGGTGTTTTGATTTTGCGAATAATTTATATATTAGTGAAAAAGAACAAATCCAAAAACACAGGGAAATAGAACCTTATCAATCATCGTCATCACCTCCTTTCACTTTCGCCCCTTCGGGTCGTATCGGTCGTCTTACGACGCCCGTCCCCGCGTTGTTGTTGTCTCGGAGTTTCCCTGTTATGCAACGAATCGCCCTGTGGATTTTAGGGACGTCCTTAGGCAAATAGGTATACAAAATTATTTATTTTGAAGCTGGTGATACTCTCACCAGCTTTTTAATTGCCCACTACGGTTACGATACCCTGAGCCGGAGAACGGGGAAATAGATACCCAATGGTTCGACTCCGCTCACCACAAGCTACAACTACGACCTGGCAAGTCAGCTTTTGTCTATCAACTATCAACCATCAACAATCAACTTTGGTTACACATACGATAATGTAGGGAATAGACTTAGTTTAACTGATACTAATGGGATTCATAACTACACCTACGACAATGTGTACAGATTAGCTAATTCCAACAATCCAGGTGAAGCTTACAATTATGATCCTGTCGGCAATAGGAATCCACTTACTCAAACCTATGATGCTGGCAACCGTCTCCTGGATGATGGCACATACACCTACACCTATGACCATGATGGGAATATGGTCACAAAGCAAAACAAGACGACCTTAGAGACAACAACCTATACCTACAACTCTGAAGATCAACTGATAGGGGTAGTTACACCAACTCAAGCCATATCGTACAAGTACGATGCCCTGGGCAGAAGGATAGAGAAGAATGTAGCAGGTACGATCACCAGATACATCTACGATGGGGAAGATATTATCCAGGAGTTGGATGGAAATAACCAAATTGTCTCAACTTACACCCACGGCCCCGGAATCGATGAGCCGATTTTAGTTGAAAAAAACGGTGAAAAATACTATTATGTCAGTGATGGGCTAGGAAGTATAACTGCTCTTGTAGACCAAAACGGAAATGTTACCAAGACATTCAGATACGATTCGTTCGGAAATATTCTAAGCACAACCGGTTCTTTGACCCAACCCTATACTTATACCGGCAGGGAATATGATCCAGAGACGGGGCTGTTTTATTTCCGTGCGCGCTATTACGATCCCAAAATAGGCAGATTTCTACAGGAAGATCCGATATGGAATAGGAATGCATATAGTTATTGTTATAACAATCCCTTGATTTTGATTGATCCTTTGGGTTTAGAACCTCCAAAAAATATTCCACCTGGAGTAAATCTAAATGCTAATGTTCGAGAAGCCAGGAATATGTCTCCCTTGGAATTCTATAATGCAGTAAAATCTGGAGGTAAATGGGATTATAAGCAAAAAGGTAGGCAATATGAGGATTTTGGTAACTACAATTATGGTCTCACCGGAAGAGCAACAGGATTTAGTGAAGATGTCTTACTAAGAGGAGCTGGGGCGTATCAAATCTACAGAAAAACCTCTGAACGTGATTGGGGATGGCCTTGGGGTGGGTACCCCTATGGAGATGATCCTAATGATCAAAAATGGATAAAAGAAGGGATTACAGATTATGAAAAAAAGCATAGAGAGAGTTATGATTGTAATAAACTACAAATTCCTTTTAGAATATGGGTATTGATATTATGAATAATTTAAAAATTTTTATAGTATTTGTTTCTATCCTCAGCCTTTATGCCTGTAACTCCTGTCAGGATAAGGAAATACAAAGAACATCTTCTCCAGATGGTAGGGTAGAAGTCGTAATGATAGAAAGAAACTGTGGAGCTACAACTGGATATTCATATAGAATATACATTGTGCCAAAGAGAGGGGACACAAAAGGATTTTCTCCTATTTTCGAAGCTGATCGTTTAGATGGAGAAAATTTGCAATGGGTGTCTCCAAAATTACTAGAAATTAGATATAAAAAAGCAAGGATTTTTGCATTTAAAAATTATTGGGAATCTCGTGAAGTAGATAACTTTGATTATAAGATACAGATTCATGAAGTTCAAATCCAATAAATCATTATTATATCTCTGATGGCTTGGGGTCAATAACAGCTCCTGGTCTAACTTGTCCAGACCACTAAGAATAGAATATGTTGAGGAATAGGGGGGATGGAGTTAAAATAATAAGATAGGTGAAAAAAATAATAAATTTAAGGAGCTCACCTAATAAAGGTGGGTTTTTTTATGTTTTGTCTTGAAATAAGTAGCCGGAAAGATTATGATATAAATAAATATATAAGGAGAAAAGATTGAAGTCCTCTGAAACACTGATTAATAAAACTCCCATGTTTTTTATTTTTTCATTTCTGGCAGCAGTCCTGCTATTTATTGTTTTCGCTTCATTTCTGGCGCTCTTTCCGGGATTTTTTCAAACTGCGGCGCAAAATGGCAGTCCTTCTCCCTTCCTTTATCAGAATATGGAGTCGCCGCAGGATACTTTTGAAGGATTCCTTTATTTGGCAGGGATAATTTTCATTCCTGTCGCGGCTTTCTTTTTGTTCCGGTGGTTGTTAATACTGGAAAAAAGGGATCGCGGTATAGCCGCTTCCAAACTATGTTGGCTAAGCGCGGCAATGGCCGGGATTTACCTGTTCCTGAATTATGTCTGGCTGCGTTATTATATTATGACTTATTGCTTGTCTTTATCAGGCTTTGCGGGGCTTATCTTTTTTTGTTTAGCGGTAGCGTTCCGGCAGCGTTATGACGCGACAAAGTATCGATCAAAGTTCATTTTTTCCGCCGGGATGATCCTGATCCTAGTAGCGGCTTTGACGCAGATCAATACGGCACGGTCATTGATAGATAATTATAGCGCCATGTTCCATTTCAGTAATATCCTGGGAGTGACCAATCAAATACATCATGGCCGGATGATCCTGGTGAATACTACCTCGCTTTATGGGATCGCCTATCCTTATTTGGCCTTATTGTTCACTAAGATGGCCGGGTATAATATTGTTTCTCTGAGTCTTTTCTTTGTTTTCCTGATCTTCCTGTCATATCTTTTTTTATATTTTGCCCTGGGAGAAATCAGCGGTTACCGGTCATGGTTCGCGTTGCTGATGTTAATAGTATTGTTGGGACTGAGCCATCCGTATTATATCATCGTGCACCTAAATGAAGAAATATACCAGGTTTTCAGGATGGATAATCCATATTATCAATATCACCCGATCCGGGTCATCTTTTGCGCTTTTTTTATTTGGTTCGCGCTAAAGTACGTTAAACATGAGAACCGGTTCTACTATGGGCTGGGAATGTTCTTGGCCGCTTTTAGCGTTTTCTGGAATTTTGACAGCGGCCTGGCAGTGATGTGCGCGTGGTTGGGTTTCCTGATATACCGGGACCTGTCCAGAACGGGTAAGACTTTTACCAGAAGTCTGGTTCTTGCCGTCCGGCATATCGGTATCTTATTATTTTCCCTGGGATCCCTGGCTTTGGCTTACAGTTTGTTTACCTATATTCAGACTCATCAATTCCCTGTATGGTCCAGTCTGTTCGCGTTTCATAAACTCTTTGTTGCATACGGTTTTTTTATGCTGCCGATGAATCCTTTTGATTTTTGGCATATGCAGGTATGGATCTATATGGCCGTACTGGTATTTTGCGTGCTGAAATTATGGCAGAGGCAAAGTACGGAGCGGGACGCGTACTTCTTTTTCCTGGCGGTCCTGGGTCTCATTCTTTTCCGGTATTATGTCGGCAGGAGCGCCATTTTCAATTTATATCCCGGATCATATCCGGCAGTCATTATCCTGGCCGTGGCCCTGCAGGGATTGTCTACGCGCTATCAACCAGGGGATTACACGATCGGAAATTTTGCTAAAAACAGCTTGTTCCGGCATGATCTGTTTAAAATACTGATGGCTATTATCCTGGCTAATTATGGCCTGGTGGTTTGGACCTATCACGCGCCGGATCTGCTATATAGCGCGGGCAAGAAATGGGAGTATTTAAAGAATAACCAGCCTCCAGGAGAGATCGAAGCGGCCGTGACTTACATTAACCAGACCAGGAAAAGCGATGAGATTTTGATCTTTTCTTCCTTAGCCGAGTACTTGCATATACAAACCTCGACCTATTCGCCTTTGCCATATTCTTGCCTGAATGAAGTTTTTACCGAAGGGCAGGGGCAACAGATCAAGGGTATGATCGAGCGTAAGCAGCTCAAGCAGGTCTATTTTATACTTAAAAACGTGGCTTTTAAGGAACAAGGATTTGCTTCCCTGGCCAAGTTCATTGTTCCTACCATTAAACGCAATTATCGTGTAGTAAAAAATGAGCAATTAACTCCTGATCTAGCGGTAGTCATTTTTGAGCCGGTATTGTGAGGCAGTCTATTTAGGCCTTGACAGGGCAACAGGAATATGATATAAGTTAACATATGAAAGAAGAAGCTAATAACTTCTCACCGTATGGTCAGTGCAGCGATGCTGCACTATGAGCCAAAAGGTTATCATATGATAATCTTCTATTATATCGCTGATAATAGTTCCCTTTACGGTGGGGCAATCAGCGATTATTTTTTAATGAATGGCCAAGCCATTCAGGGAGGAGAGACGTTATCGCTAGAGAAGAGTTACGGATCAACGAACGGATCAGAGCTAACGAAGTAAGATTGATCGACGAGGCAGGACAACCCCTGGGCATCGTGGCGCTATCCCAGGCCATGAATATGGCTGTAGAAAGAGGTTTGGACCTGGTGGAAATATCCGGCCAGTCAACACCACCGGTATGTAAGATAATGGATTATAGTAAATACCGGTATGAACAGGAAAAGAAGGAAAAAAAGGCCAGGAAAAGCCATAAAGTGATCCATGTAAAGGAAATAAAGATCAGGCCGAAGATCGGTACCCATGACTTGGAAGTAAAACTGCGCCATACTGAAGAATTTCTGGCAGAAGGCGACAAAGTCAAGATCGCGATGATGTTCCGGGGCCGGGAAATGGCTCATATGGAATTAGGCGTGGGGATCATGAGGAAAATTGAAGAACGGTTTGCCACCACCGCAACTATTGAACAATCGCCAAAAATGGAAGGAAATACGATGTTCATGTTGCTGGGGCCAGCAAAAAAATAAGTAAAATCATATAAGGAGTATTACATGCCAAAAATGAAGAGCCATAGCGGGGCTAAAAAGCGCTTCCGCGTAACCGCTACCGGCAAGATCAGGTACAAAAAGTCACATGCCCGTCATATCATGACGAAAAAGAAAACCAAGAAATTAAGAACTCTGCGTAAAAGCGGAACGCTTAATTTGACCGATTCGAAGATGGTAAAGAAATTACTACCGTACGCATAGAAGAGGACGCCAGACTCCAGTTTCCAGACTCAAGATATTTAAAAATATACAATGCTTTGTCATAGTCTGGTGTCTGGTTTGCTGGTATCGTGTAACTATTATTTTGGAGGATCTATTATGTCAAGAGTGAAAAGCGGCAAAACCACGCGCGCGTGGAAAAAGAAAATATTTAGAAGAGCCAAAGGGTACCGGATGGGAAAATCCAAACTTTACCGGCATGCTACAGAGCAAGTAGATAAAAGTTTGGATTACGCGTACCGGGACAGGCGGGCAAAAAAGAGAGATTTTCGTTCGCTCTGGATCATCAGGATCAATGCGGCGGCTCGCATCAACGGATTGTCGTATAACCGCTTGATGAACGGATTAAAAAAGGCCCAGGTAGGTATTGACCGGAAGATCCTGGCTGATCTGGCAGTAAACGATGCCAAGGCATTTACCGCTTTGGTGGAAGTAGCCAAACAGCAATTAGCAGTATAGGTTCGCTGGCTTAAGAAGGGCAGGGTGAAATAATACATGTTTACCCCACATAAAGTTTTAGCGATCGGATTTGCCTCTTTGATCTTGTTAGGGGCCTTATTGCTGACTATGCCGTTTGCCAATGCCAGGGGAGAGGCCACTTCTTTTATAGATGCCTTGTTCACCTCCACCAGCGCTATCTGCGTTACCGGGCTGGTCACGGTGGATACGGCTACCCATTACTCCTTTTGGGGCAAAAGCATTATCCTGCTTTTGATCCAGATCGGGGGACTGGGTTATATTACCCTGGCTACCATGATGTTCCTGCTTTTTAATAAACAGTTGAGTATCAAAGATAAATTGAATATCCAGGAAGGCGTCAACCAATATAGCCTGGCTGACCTGGGCAGCTTTGTTAAATACATAGTAAAAATTACTTTATTGATCGAGGGTTTAGCCACCCTTATTTTAACTATCCACTGGAGCCGGGAGTTTCCGGTCAAAGATGCTTTTGGCCATGCCTTGTTCCATTGCGTCAGCGCTTTCTGCAATGCCGGGTTCAGCACATTTTCCAGTAACCTTTCCCATTATTCCACTGATGTAGTCGTGAACCTGACGATCACTTCCCTGATCATTATCGGCGGCTTGGGTTTTATTGTCATCAGTGAAATACATAACTACCGCCAAAGAAAAAAAATATCTATCCACACCAGGATGGCCTTAAAGATCACTGCTTTGCTTTTATTGGTCGGGACACTGGTGATCCTGGTATTGGAATATAAGAATCCGGCAATTATGGCTTCCTTGCCCTTGGACCAGAAAGTACTGGTCAGTTATTTCCAGGCAGTGACTCCGCGGACAGCAGGTTTCAACACAGTCAACTTTGGCTTGATGCAACCGGCAACTTTATTTTTCGTTATTATGCTGATGTTCATCGGTGCTTCACCTGGCGGTACCGGTGGTGGTATTAAAACTACGACCTTCGGCATTATGATCGCCAGTATCAAGGCTACTTTGCGCGGGAAATACAACGTCAATATCTACAGCCGTAAAATGTCCGGGGAAATAGTACGCAAATCATTTGTGCTGACCAGCATCGCTATTTTTTTAGTGATCCTGGTCACTATGGGCCTGGCGATAATAGAAAAACAGGATTTCCTGCGTATCCTGTTTGAAGTGGTCAGCGCGTTCGGTACTGTCGGTTTGTCAGCAGCTCCGGCCGGTAATATCAGTTTATCCGGTTATTTTTCTGATCTGGGTAAGCTTTTGATAGCGATCACAATGTATTTCGGCCGGGTCGGTCCGTTGACCCTGGGGATCGCTATAATGGAAGCTAAAGGACATGAATTATATACATATGCCGAAGAAAAAGTCTTGATCGGATAGGAGAAAAGTATGAGACAGTTTGCCGTGATCGGATTGGGGAATTTTGGCCGTAGTGTGGCGCTGACCCTGGCGGAAAAAGGCGGGCAGGTGCTGGCTATCGACAAAGACGAAGAACGCATCCAGGATATCAGCGAAAAAGTGACCTACGCGGTCAAGGCTGATGCCAGCGATGAGAAGGTCCTGAAATCACTGGATATCAAGAATGTTGATGTCGCGATCGTCAGCGTTGGTGAAAGTATGGAGACCAGCATCATGGTCAGCCTGCTCTTACGGGAAATGGGCGTGAAGATGATCGTGACCAAAGCGATCAACAGTCTCCACGGAAAAGTCCTGCGCAAGATCGGCGTGGACAGGGTGATCTTCCCGGAACGGGATATCGGCGCTAAAGTGGCTGAAAGCCTGATCTCTCCGAACATATATGAATACATCGAGCTTTCCCCTGATTATAGCATTGTGGAAATAATATCCCCGAAATCTTTCGCCGGGAAAAATCTGAAAGCATTGGATGTCCGGAAAAAATATAAGATCACGATCATAGCCATCAAGCGTAAAACACCGGAAGTCACTGATACCGGCGAGACCCAGTTCAAGGAAGATATAAATGTTACGCCTTTTCCGGAAGATGAGATCGAAAGCGGTGATGTCCTCGTCGTGGTAGGCGCGGATAAGGATATTAATAAATTCAGAGGAGTGGAATAAACCATATGAATGACAAGAAGAAAGCCCCCCGGGCCTGTTTGACCAAAGAGGACGAGGAATGCGTAATTGACCTGGGGAAGTTTTATTTCCTGAGCGGCAAATATGAAGCCGCGATCAGCGAGTTTGTGAAAGCCCAGAAATTTGATCCCAAGAACCCGGATATCTATTATAACCTGGGCATTACCTATGAGGCAAAAAATGAACCAGGTAAGGCTAAGGAAATGTACCTGAAATGCCTAGAGTTGAATGATAACTACACCCTAGCTAAAGAACATCTGGATAAACTGGTAGGCGAGTAAAGGGATAGGGTCCATTTGCCAATATTTCTTTATATTTGCGGGAGATATTTTACTCTGATTCAAGGCGCGAGAAGTGTAGCGTGCCTTTAGGCACGTAAACGACGAGCAACACTGAAGCAGGGGAAAAGAGCCCCGCCCGCAGGGAAGGCTGTCTTTGGCCGACTACTGCGTCGCTCCTCCTGGACGTATCTAAAATACGCCGGCGTCGTTGCTCCTTGTATTCGACTCAAAGCCATTCCTTCAAATAAAAAGAAATATTGGCAAAGGGGCCCTATGAAAAGTATTTTGACTTATATAAAATCATTGCACCAGAAAAAAGGCCGCGCTGAAAAAAGGGCTTTTATCATGGAAGGGGTACGTGCGGTTGAGGAATTACTCAGGTCCCCGTCCCAGCATTTTAAAGTAATTTATACCCAGGAACTTGAAGCTAACCGCCGCGGCCAGCAGTTACTGCAAAACCTGGCGCACGGCAAGATAGAGATGACCCAGGTTACGCCGCAGGAATTAGCAGCTGTATCAGATTGCGAAACGCCGGCGGGGATCCTGGCAATTGTCAACATCACCGAACACCGGCTGGCAGATCTATTAGACGCTCCCAAACCATTCCTGGTAATATTAGACGGGATACAGGACCCGGGTAACCTGGGGGCGATCATCAGGACCGCAGAGGCTGCCGGGGTAACCGGAATTATCTTAAGCAAGGAAACGGTTGACCAGCATAATCCCAAGGTAGTACGGGCTACCATGGGTTCCTTGTTGCGGTTACCGGTGGTTAAAGTGGATAATTTAATGAGCCTGATCGAGAAACTGCGCTCGAAAAATATCAGGACCATAGCCTGCGACGTACGCGGTTCCAAAAACTATTATGAAGCTTCATGGGCCTTACCCCTGGCGCTGATCTTCGGCAATGAAGGCGCAGGGATGACCAAGGAGATAGCCGGGAAAATCGATGAAATGATCAGGATCCCGCAAAGAAAAAGCGTGGATTCTTTAAATGTAGCAGTAGCAGCGGGCATTATTATGTACCAGGTAGTGGAGAAAGGCAGAAAAGTTGATAGTTGATTGTTGATAGTTAATAGAAAAAGCATAAGAAGAGGAAACGATGAGTTTGGAAGAATTGAAAGGTAAGTTGGAAGCACTGGAAAAACAGGCCTTGGCTGAACTTGAACAAGCGGCCCAGGAAGGAATCGAGAACTTAAGGGTAAAATACCTGGGGAAAAAAGGGGAACTTACTTCTATCCTGCGCGGCTTGAGTAATATCGACGCCGCGGTACGCCCTTTGATCGGTAAATTATCAAATGAAATCAAGACCCGCCTGGAAGAGAAATTTAATCTTAAACAATCAGACCTGAAAGAAAAAGCTGATTTAGCGTCAGAGAGCAGTCTGGTAGTGGATCTGACATTACCCGGGACCAATATCGCCATGGGCAGTATCCATCCTATTACCCAGGTCATGAGAGAGATCTGCGGGATTTTTCAGCGGCTAAATTTTGCCGTTGTTGAAGGCCCGGAGATCGAAACTGATTATTATAATTTCGAAGCCCTGAACTTCCCGCCGGAGCACCCGGCCAGGGATATGCAGGATACATTTTTTATCGAAGATAAAGTGTTGCTGCGCACCCAGACCTCGCCAGTGCAGGTTAGGGTGATGGAGAAGCAGAAACCGCCGGTCAAAATAGTTGTCCCGGGCAAGGTTTTTCGTCATGACGCTGATGTATCCCATTCTCCGATGTTCCACCAGGTGGAAGGCTTCCTGATCGATGAAGGAGTCACGTTCGCTGACCTGAAAGGTGTCCTGACCTTGTTCATTAAAGAAATGTTCGGGGAACAACAGACTACCAGGTTCCGGCCGAGCTTTTTCCCTTTTACTGAACCCAGCGCGGAAATGGATATGAGTTGTTTTGCCTGTAAAGGGGCCGGTTGCCGGATCTGTAAGAATAGCGGCTGGATAGAAATACTGGGCGCGGGAATGATCGATCCGGCTGTCTTTAAATATGTGAAATATGACCCGGAAAAATATTCTGGATTCGCTTTTGGCATGGGCGTGGAACGGATCGCCATGCTGAAATACGGGATCGATAATATCGGTTTGTTCTATGAAAATGACCTGCGCTTTTTGAAACAGTTTTAAAAAGCAGTTTTGAGTTAGAAGTTTTGAATTTTAAGATTAGGATAAAAGATTTTTAACATTAACTCAAAACTCAACACTCAAAATTCAAAATTGCATCTCAGGAGATTAATTTGAAAGTATCGTATAAGTGGTTAAAAGAATTCCTTGATACGGAATTATCACCTAAAGAAATGGCTGATAAATTGACCATGGCTGGCATAGAAGTTTCTACCTGTACCAGCCTGGATAAGGGCATCAGGAATGTGGTCACTGCTGAAGTAAAAGAAGTGAATCCTCATCCGAATGCCGATAAACTGGTTTTTTGCCGGGTTTTTAACGGTAAAGAAACATTAGATATTGTCTGCGGCGCCAAGAATTTTAAGGCCGGGGATAAAGTAGCCTTGGCACAGGTCGGGGCAATCTTACCGGGTGGCA
>JAQUQP010000055.1 GCA_028716025.1 bacterium
GGGAGTGACCGCCCTGGCGGTATAGGAGAAGCTTTGCCGGTTAAAAACAGCGTCAACAAACAATAACACCCGATCGTCTCTAATATCCTGGTAAGCAGGTACCAGTCCGTTCTCCGGTTCAAAATCAATTTCACCCTGGGAGGCTAATCGCGTATTTTCCACTTCCAGTCCCGCAGGCAGTAGATCCACGATCACCAGATTATGGATCTCTTTTTGCATGGGCTCAACGCTAATATTAACTACTACCAATTCACCCTGGGCGACATTTGACAGGTTGATCTCCTGGCCGTTCCTGTTCAGGTATTTTCGGGAGATCTTAATTCCGTTAAAACTATCCGTTGCCTTCTTGTTTAAACTGGTACCTTCCAGAAGGAAGCTGAAATAGCTGTTCTGGGCTCCGGTATTTTTCAAGGTTAAAGTTTTACCGCTTAAGGTATTATCGCTTATCATCGCATTCTTACCGCTGATATCCTTATAAGGCTGACCGTTCGCCAAAAGGCTGGTGCTAATGTCATAGTCCAAAGCCTGGAAGGCTTTGCCTAGCGATATGAACACCCAGGCGCATTCCTGCGTATTGCCAAACCTGCCATTTTTCATATTTTCACCAAGATAGCGTATGAGATCATTGACCCGTGGTGAATTTTTATCTGCCTGGGCCAAGGCTGATAAATACATGGCTGTATTCCTGATCGGGGAATTGAAAGATCCATATTGCTCGCGATAGACAAATAAGCTCTTAAAGTCGGGAGCCAGTACTCTAACCGCGTTAGCCTTATCCCCGATCTCTGAAAAACTCATTGATAACAAAGCCCGGTCAACTTCACCCAGGTTTTGAAGCCTGACAGTACTGAGATATTGCATCGCCGCCTTATCCGGGGTCCCATTCAAGGCCTTTAAATATATCATGTACACGTTATTATAATTAGGATCACTCGTGTTGTAATCCCGGCGGTCCAGCCTGCCGGTATTTTGCGTGACAACAGTTGGACGGATAATGTAGGAACGGATCCTGGAAAGCACGCGTGGATTTACTTTATAACCCAGACGGTTCGCTTCCAATAAAGCATGACTGACATAAAGACTGATCCAGGGAGAGGATTCAGTTCCTCCCGGCCACATGGTGAAGCTGCCGTCAGCTAATTGCATTTTTTCCAGTTTTTCGATCCCTGCTTGCACGTACATATCCACGGCATTGGCTTTACTGCCAAAAATACCAGTGGCCAAGCCGATCTCTTTAAAATAGAGCAACGGGAATATTTTAGACGTGACTTGTTCCGCGCACCCGTAAGGATAGCCGATCAAATAATCTAGGCATGCCAAATATTGGATCAATGGATTGGAAGACATGGACAACCGGATCTTTTGTCCGAACTTGATGTACCCTGCCGGTACTTGCAATATTTTTTCCTGACCGGGTTTTAACATTCCCAGATTAGTAACAGATTCCAGGTGGGTAAAGGGCCTGACTCCTAATTCTTGTTGGAAATCAGACCGGTATCCTGACCCGCTGGCAGTGACGTAAACAGTGGCTACTCCCGCTTCATTTTTACAGCGGGCGAAGAATACCACCCTGGCTTGCTGCTTATTATCCAGGAATATGGCCTGTTCCGGCCCGGAGGTTATCTCTACTGGGCCCTCGGTCCTGATCAATACCTTGAAATTACCCGCCTTGCCTGTTTTGTTATAGACCCCCACTGGTATCTGGAATTGGTCAAGCGGGGAAGCAAACCGGGGCAAGTTGGGTAACAGTACGATAGGATCAGCCACGGTTACTGCTTTTTCACCGGAACCATATTTAGTTCCGTTTACGGCCATCGCCATTACCCTTACCTGGCCATTGAACCCGGTAGTATCGAAATGATATTGGATCTCACCATTTTGGTCTGGAGTCAAAATACCTGAGTAGATGGCCAGTGATTTTGGCTTTTTTGCTTCGATCGGATTCAGGTGACGTCGTTCATATTCATCTTCCCCGCCGTCTCCTCCTAAAGCCAGTTTATTGGCTTTCAGGTCAGGAAGGACCAGGTTGAAGATGGAATAGGTAGCGGTGGTCATAGCCTTCTTCCGGTAGAAGTAATTTAGCGGATCTGGCGTCTTAAAATTGGTAATTTGCAGAATACCTTCGTCTACAGCGGAAAGAATTACATTGGTTCTCTCGGCAGTGTCACTTGGGACGCGCAATTTTACCTGGATCCCGGTCCTGGCTTCGACCTCATTTTGTATATCCCAGCTCAGATCTATGGTCCTGGTGCTTTTGTTTATATATAAGGGAGTGATGCCAAAAGAAGTCATGGGCAAGGATTTTAAATCCTCTTCAGGGGTCCTGACCAATAATCCGGTGATATAAACATTAGGTAAATAGTCCGCGGTGACCGGGACGGATATTTCCGCAGTGTTGCCGGTAATATTAACTACTTGAGAATAATAGACTTTTTCCCGTTCCACGGTCAGGAACAATTTGCCGGAGAAAGGCGCTCGTACGGAAACTATCGCGTTTTCACCGTTAGCATAGCTTTCCTTATCTAACCCGATCTTTAGTTTTTCCGGCGACTCCAGAGCGAATGTTTGGTAGCCGGGACCGGTTACGTTTACTAATAAACTGGTGCACATGCTGTCTTCGTTACCGATATATATCTTATAGCTGCCTGGCTTATCCGGCTTGAAAGAAAAAGATCCCCGGCCATCAACTTCCACGACATTTTGCAGGATCACTTCTTCATAAGAAGAAGACTCATAATTCCCGCGGCCCCAGAAATTTTGCTTAAAGATCGAGTATGACACTCTTCTTTTTACCAGCAGTTGCACATTCTTTACTTTCTCTAACTGTCCTGAGGGATCAATAGCCACGTAATCGACTTTTATTGTGTTCCCGACGGTATATATCGGCAGCCGGGTGACTTTGGCTCCCAGGTAATAAGGATAGGCGTCAACCGGGATGATTACGGCTCCGCTCACTTCCCGCCCACCTGAGTCAAAGACCTCGGTATATACATAAGCATTAAGCGCGGAGGGAGGACGCAGGAAAGGCAGGGAAACTTCATATTTCAATTTTCCATTATTATCAAGCTTCCCTTCTCCCAGATTTAACGTTTCGTCACTGAATTCCTGTTCGTTGCTGAATTTGTAAGACGTGAATTTAGGATGCGTAAAATTCCTGGGAACCAGGCGGACTGAAGTAGTTACTTTGGAGCCGGCGGCCGGCGCCCCGAATAGCTGGTTGCCAAAAACCGTAAATACCAGTTTCTCTCCCGGACCGATATTGGTTTGCTGGGGATTTATTTCCACTTTCAATTTATCCGGAATGAAATCTTCGACTTTAAAACTTGTTACTCCCAATGTCCCCATCTGGTCCAAACGGTAAAGATTAGCCTGATAATGCCCGGTAAGGGCGCTGAGCGGGAAATCCACGGTAAAGGAAACCACTCCATTTTGATTCCATTTAGCTTCCTGCCTGGCAAACTCCGCTCCTTGCGGATCGGTGACGATAAGACGAACCGGCAGTTCCGGCGGAGTAGTGAAATCCTTATTCCTGATAATGCCGGTCAGGTAGGCTTTCTCTCCCGGACGATACAAGTCCCTTTCCGGGGTCAAGAAAGCTTCCATACCGGATTGGGTATACGGTTCGCCGCCTATATCATAACCATACTGTTCCATCGCGGAAGAATCGAACTTCAGGAAAGACCAGTCTTCGCCTTTTTCCGCGATCAAGAAATAGGGAATGAACCCGTTTTCATTATGCTGCCAGCGGCTAAATATGACTTTGCCTGATTCATCAGTGCTTCCTTCTTCCATTACCTGGTTGGTAGTACTGATAAGCTTAACCTTTATACCTGGTAAAGCATTAAGGGTCTTAATAGCCAGGACATATACTGCCAGATCGTCTCCAGAGTTTTTGGCTATTAATCCCAGGTCACTACATAATATCCAACGGCTATCCCGGTTATAATATTCATGCGGATCGCTTACCCTGACCTTGAAAACTCCTTTATAGGGCAGGTTCTGGAGCTTTCTTAAATTGATGTATTGGGTTACTTCTTCGTTTATTTGTCCGCCATCTACTTTGAAACTGCCGTTATATACGCTGGAAGACATCGGCGCGCTATAGTAATCATTATCATCATAAGAGTAATAATTCCTAAAGAACTGGATCAGGTTATTTTTAAATACCTTTTCCACGGAAACATTAACTTGGTCGAGGTTTACGGTCTTAAGCGCGATGTTCATTTCACCATTCAAGGGAAGGATCTTGCCGCTATTGGCGAATTTAACGCTGGCGGGGAGGTCTTCGATGCGAACGAACTCCCGCCTTTCGTTTTCCAGTGATTCGCCACTAGCAGATTTGGTACCGGCGGCAACCCGTATTTCATAGGTGCGATTAGGCTGGAAATTCGCCTTTAAAACAGTGTAGCAATATTCCGACTGCACTTCACAAGGAATGTACGGGATCAGGGATATATGGGTTTCCGCCTCATCTTTGGAGACAGGCATATTAAACATAATAGTAATAAAGGTACTTCCCGGCTCGTGCCAAAGCTTAATATCAGATACTTCCAATTTTTCCTTGGCCGGCAGAGATACGGTTTGCTTAAAATCATCAGCTAACGGTACCGCGCCGCCAATGCAGGAGAGGTCCTTTTTGATCCGGCATTCGATCTGGGTTTCCTTTTGCGCCCGGGATACCAGTCCGGTCTTGAAATAAAATCTTTCCGGCAAACTCGATCTTTCCAGTTCTACTTGTATGGGTTCATTTTCATGCAATATCTGTAAATTTGACTGTAAATCAGAGATTTCGACCGGATAATTGAAACTGATCTCTCCCATCACTCTTTTTTCAACGTTCCTGGCTAAATCATAAAGATAGAAGAGCTTTACGTTCGCGACCTTAAACAACTCGGTATTAAAAGTTATTTTATTGCCGCTGGCCAGGTGTTTACCGCTCGCGGCTTTTAAATTCCTGGTATTTAGACTGACCGTGTATTTGGTGGACGGTTTCAATGGGCTGGCGGGGATAAAGACGATCGTCCGGTCACTTTCCATTTTGTATTCGCCATCGATCTTGGGCGTGATATCAAAACATTCCAGTTGGTTGATTTCCTTTACCTGGGAAATGATCGGACCGGAAAAAGCGACCCGGATGATGCTCTGCGCGGGAATTTCCCCCTGAGGGGTGAATTCAACGACAAATACGGTATAACGCTGGTATATTTTTGGCCCGATCCATATACCTGTTAATATAATCAAGGCAGAGACAGAGATAACCTTAACCGCCTGTTTATGTTCTTTGCATTTTAATATGCCGGCGGATATCCATGGCCGGAATTTTTCCGTAAAACGGCTGATATTTTCCTTCTTGAACACCATGACTCCAGCAGTTTTCAGCCGGAGGGTCGAAAGTATCCTGATACTTAAACCATATATCTCTTCCTTGAACACAATGATCCAGCCGGCTATGAATATCAGCCAGGTGAAATTGGTAAACAAAGACCTTAAGGAAACAATAAATGCTTGGTAGGTTTTATAGGCTTTGGCCAAAAGACTTCCGTAAGCATGATGTTTCGCGGTTATCAGGAAAATACTTTTCCATGGGTCTGACCCTAGCGCCCAAGTCCAAAATGAATTCAGCCAATTAACGCAGGAGTTGATAAGTACCGGATAATAAGGCCAGATCCAGCTGATGATGACAAATAGGGCTATGCTTTTTAGGATATCCGGCGTTTTTTGGAAATATCTCTTCCTGATGTGACCATAAACCAGTACGGCTAAAGGCACGAGCAGGTAAATAGTATGGAGCAGGACATTGATAATGCCCAGATCTGTGCGCCTAAAAACCTGCGCCAGATACAACAAAAGCAGTAAAATGGAGATGAAAACAACCGTGGGTTTCTTAAAAAACCGTACGTATGGCAAATTGAAAAAGTAGCGCATTGACCATATGAATCTATCCAGAGCTAAACATACTATCAGGGAAGTTATGAATAAAAATGCCAGGTAGAAGAGCAATGTTGGTTTGCCGGAAACCGGCATAGCCCAGGCTGAGCCGATCGCAAATATCAACAACAACGTGATCCAGTATGGTTTCTTTTTCAGAATTTTCCATCTTAAAGTGGAATTCAAGACGGAAAATAAAATTAATATCAGCCACCAATATTTTATACTGAACATCAATATCTTTACAGATAGACTCCAATTTGAATAATATGACAACGCTAAGATCCCAGCTCCGGTCAATAATACCATTAATACTTTTAGAGCTATTTTCAAACTTAGTCGCATTCGTCCTCCCGCTAATGAATTATCTGTTAATATTTTCCTTTTAGCCAAGCGAGCCAGCTTTGCTCGACTTGGGAGCTGTCTAGGTAAAGCGCGTCTTTTAATGCCTGGTTGATATCCTTACTGGCCTTGTACTTATCTAAAATAGTTGATACCTGGTACATAGTGTATCGGTCAACCAGGTACAGGATCAGGGCTTTGGCTTCATAATAGGCCAAACTGGTAGTTTCCTGGTCACGATTGGTATCCCAGGAACTGTCCAGGTTGGACAGGGAGATCAGGTCACCCTGGGCCAGGTGCTTTTTTAATATGGTCAATTCTTCTTCACTTAGCTTGTCCCCGCCGGATGGTTCTTTATACTGGGCCAATCCCTCGTCCAGCCATCGGGGTATTTTCATGCCCATTTTACGGTATAACAAAACATGGGTATATTCATGATAGAGGACATTCTTTAATCGCTCTTCGCTATTTTCAATGTCATCGGCGGTTAACCTGATCGTGCCGTTCCCTTCAGCCTGGCCCGGTAGCCAATCAGGATTCCCGGTCACTTCCCCGTATTGCCCCTTGTTATAGATAACTATAGTCACTTTTTCCTTGGGGAAATAATTGAAATCCGATCCTATCTTATAATAGGCGTCATTTAACATCAACAAAGCTTTGCCAGCCAGGTCCTGGCGGGCAAAGCCTTCATATTTTACTTCAAAGCGGGAAAATCCCTGGCGGTTAAACTTTTCTCCAACCTTGTTTTCTTTTTCCAGGGCGGTTACTTTGTTTCTTATTTCCGGCAGGTCGGGATGGAGCTCCAGCGCCTTATTCCAGTAAGTGACAGCGTCTTCATTTTTACCTTGCAGGTACATCAAATTTCCCAAATTGACGAATACGGACCAATTTTCATTATCAAGTTTCGCAGCCTGGTGAAAATGGGTAAAGGCTGTTTCATAATCCTTTTTGTTCATTAATCCGATGGCATAATTATTATGCGCTATCGCCAGATTTTTTGCCAACCGGGGATTGGTTTTATCGAGCAGGTAAGTTTTTTCCCTGAAAGTTATGGATGAAATCCAGTCATTTTTTTCTTCCGCTTGATAAGCCAGCGTAGCATATGCATTGATCAGGTTCTGTTTGATAATTTTATTATCCGGGGCTAAATTATAAGCTTTTTCAAGGTATTCCCTGGCTTTCTCATGATCGCCATTATTACCGAGCTCGATACCTTGATTATTCAATTCTTTCGCGCTTTCAGCAAACGCGGAAGCCCCAATAATTTGCAGTAGAAGGAAAAATAGTATAATCCTACAGTTTTGGTTCTTCATTTTTATTATCTTTGTTTTTTCCGCGCTTGATCAAGAAGAAGATACCAACAGCGACCACTGCCAGGACAATGACCGCGAAGATGATTGCCGGCAATGATAATGGTGACCTGGAGGCTGAAGGTACGGGTATAGTAACTGTGCTGGCTGTAAAATTAGTAAAAGTTGATGCGGTAACGGCGGCTACCGGCACGGCTTCCGCCGGAGCCGGTTTGGTTTGTACAGGTTTCTTTTTTACCGGCGGCGCGGGTTTTTGTGCCTTCTTTGGTGCTGGCTTAGCCGCGACAGTCGTGGTTTTTACGACGGCTTTGGGTTTAGCCACAGATTTTTTTGCCGGTGGCGGTGTTAATTTGCGGCCATCTATGGTGTCAATTTCATCAGTGGTAAAGGTCACTACACCCCCTGACTTCATCACAACTTTGATCTCATCGCGGTTTTCTTCCACTATCGCCGCGTCAAATATGCGGCCGTTCTTGAGCCGGATAGTCTCTGCCCGGGATGAGCCGCATATAAGGGATGTGACTGCCATACAGAAAAGCGCTAAAAAAAATCTCTGCCGATAGTTCATGACTCTTATTCCTCCAATTTAATTAAAAATATGTCCGGTGCGCCTTGATTAGTATTGCCATCAAGATTCCCATTTGTCCATCCGGTAATATAAATGTCGCCGGTTGGGTCTGTTTTTACGCTGTGGATCTCCTCACTGACATTTGAGCCTATTTGCGTAGAAAAGAGTTTAGTGCCATCAATATCATATTCAGCCAGAAACAGATCGCTCCCTCCTATTCTTGTATTGCCATCAAGATTACCATAGGTATTTCCTGTAACGTAAACATTATCTGACGTATCTATGGCTACACCGAAACTCTGATCAGAGGCGCTTGTGCCAATTTGTTTGGTCCAAAGCTTGGTCCCATTGGCGTTGTACTTTAACAAAAATATATCACTATCTCCTTGATTTGTATTGCCGTCAAGACTACCGCGGGTATATCCGGAGATATAAATATTACCTATACTATCTATGGCTGCTCCTACGCCTGCATCATAACCAGCTGAACCATGTTGTCTGGTCCAAAGTTTTGTACCATTAGTATCATATTTAATTATAAATATATCATTTGAACCTTGATTAGTATTACCATCCAGACTGCCTTGCGTTTCCCCGGTGATATAAATATTGCCTGAGGTGTCTATGGCTATACCATAAGCCTTCTCTGATTTAGATGTTCCGGATAGTTTTGTCCATTCTTTAGTACCATTGGCATCATATTTGGTCAAGAATACATCGTATTCGCCTTGGTTGATATTGCCATCAAGATTTCCTTTGCTATATCCGGTGATATAAATATTGCCTGAGGAATCAGTGGCTATTCCCCAGCCATCATCATAATCAGTGGTACCAAATTGCTTGACCCAGAGTTTAATACCATTGGTGTCATACTTGGCTAAAAAAATATCACTAGCGCCTTTGTTCGCGGTAGTATCCGGACTGCCCTCAGCGTAGCTAATATTGCCAAAGGTATAGCCGGTGACATAAATATTACCTGTTAGATCCGTGGCTATGCCGTATCCCGCATCATTATTACTTGAACCGAGCAATTTGGTCCAAAGTTTGGTACCGGTGCCGTCATATTTACTTATAAATACGTCTACCAGGCCTTGATTGGTATTACCATCGAGATTACCTCCAGAATAGCCGGTAATATAGATATTACCTGATAGATCTGAGGATACTGCCAAACCTTCATCTGGATTACTAGTACCAAGTAATTTGGTCCAGGCTTTTGTTGGATTATTTGTAGATGAGTTGGCGGTTACTGTTATATTTACGCTTTGCAGCGCTGTACCGTTTCTCCCGTCTTCTACAGTGCAGTTAATTAGATATGAGCCGCTGGTCCCCGGGGCGGTCCAGGTGATTTGTGAGCCGATCCCTGAAATTATTCCGCTAGCTGTGTTCCAGGTATAGGTCAAAGAGTCATTATCCGGATCAGAAGCGCTGCAGGTGATCGTGGTCGTCGATCCTGTTGAAATACTTACGGAATTCGCTGTTAGTGATAAAATAACCGGTGCGTGATTGGCAGTACTGTTTTCAAGAATTGTTTCTTCTTTCTTTTCTTTTTCGTCCTTAAGATCCTGGACACCGGATTTAACAGCCGAAGAAAGTCCCAGATGTAATCCAGCGAAAGAATCCAGGCATGAGCAGCATATTAAGGCGGCAGAAATCATTAATAAAGATAGTTTCTTATTCATTTTATTTAGCTCCAAAATGCAGATAGACACCGATGTTCGCTACCAGCTCAAAATTATGGACCCTGACCCGTGAGTCATCAGCATGTTTTAACGAGATGAGGGTTGGCATAAGATCTATCAATAATGAAAGTTTCTTATTGATAAAGTATTCCCCGCCTATAAATAAAGCCCTTTCATAACCTGTACCTTTAGTGTCTAAAGTATTAAAAATAATATAACCACCTTCTAATCCGGCAAAGCCTTTCAGTTTATCATTATCATAGTAATTCCAGTAGCCCCGGACTGAATAAACCTTGATCCCTGAGCCAATGACCAATCTGCCTTCTGTAGATATAACAGGGAAATCATATTTGATCGAAAGATAAGGATAACCCAAACCAGTACTAAAGTTTCCAGCATAACCTATGGATGAAAAAATCAGTAGCATTAAGAATGAACATAAAAAGTATTTTATCTTCAACTGTGCCCTCTGATTGGTATGGCTTAAACAACGATCATTCTTGTTTGCTATGTCGGTATTTGATTACTTTGACTTTCTCCAGAGTGATCAAGCCTTCGGTGACAGTTTCGTCAAGAAAAGGCATTAATAGATCTATTTTCTCTTGTACCTCTACCAATTCTATAATTATCGGCAGATCATTTGACAACTGTAGTATCTTAGTTGTATGCATGCGGCTATCAGCGCCGAAGCCCATGATCCCCCGCACGACTGTGGCGCCCGCCATATTGAGCTCCCTGGCTTTCAATACTATTTGTTCGTATAGCGGCTTGCCCTGGTATTTGTCGGATTCACCCACAAAAATTCTTAAGAGCATACCTTCTTCAGGTAGTTTCATGGAAATACTCCTTGAATAGAAATTACGCGAATTCTAAAGCATTACGCGGATAAAAGCAAAAAGAGCTTATTTCAGTATTACTGACAGTATTCCTTTGGATAGAACAACTCCGGCTACAACTAATATCAAGCCCAATATATTGGTAGCGATGATATTAATAAGGGCATATCCAGCTTCCCCGGCTCGGAACAGGTTAATGGTTTCCAGAGCATAACTGGAAAAAGTAGTAAATCCGCCCAAAATACCCACTAAGACAAATATCCGCAGGTCAGATGCTATCGAGATACGCTCGGTCAGCTCCCATAATATGCCAATTATACAAGAGCCGATCAAATTCACCCATAATGTGCCCCAGGGAAAAATTCCGGCGGCGTGTTTATGTGTCCAGTCAGTCATCAGGTAGCGTAAACCTGATCCTATGCCTCCTCCGATGATGGCATACAATAATGGCACGTACATTCTCCTATCTCAAGTGCTGGTGTAATTCGCTGGTTTTTTTCAGGTTGGCCCTTTCTTCATTCTTGACCATCATGTAGAAGCTGCATTCAAAGCAATTGTTGTTCGCGAGAGCAAATGAGCCGAGGGATTTGCCTATGCACAGTGTTCCGGCCACTGCCCAGCAGGCCCGGCCGGCATTTTTGCCGCCATGAATAC
>JAQUQP010000056.1 GCA_028716025.1 bacterium
TTACGTGGATTACCAACCAGGTTTATGTCATCCAGCATGGCCACAATACCGAACCATTCTTCCGGCTCGGTTTCTTCATGCCGCTCTTCATCACCTTCACCCTCATTATTTTTCCACCTCTCATCGATCCAAGAGAAAATGCAAGCCCCATTGCCTTTTTCCGCTATCATCGAGTAGGTATCATTAACAATACCGACTGCCTGTTCATCTTCAGTGTTGCCGCCATAGCCAAATTTGCCTTCACCGCGCTTGGACATACTATAACCATACTCGGTGCCTATCAACGGCTTACCTTTGGCCAATGACCTTCTCATCCAACCGAGATACCCGCGATAACCCATATTCACTACATGGGATTTATCATAGCCGTAATGGTTGATACAAATAAAATCCCAGTTTTTTGTGCTTAACATATCTGACCTCGGCCAATTAGCCAAAGATACATACGCGCCGGGCTGCAATTCCTTAATCTTGGCTGTAATAAGATCATAGAATTCATTGGTCTTAGCCAGGCTAGCCTGGGCGATCTTTCCCGGGGGTGGTTCATTCATCAACAGATAGCCGATAATATTACCGTGTTCCCGGTTTATCTTCATTTCATCTTCCGTCGTGCTCAGGGAATTATCCCAGAAACTCTTATCCGAAAAATCAGCCATAGGCGGCACCCAGATGCTCATGCCCTGGATGATCAATAGCCCGTATTTGTGCGCCAATTCCATCATATACTCATCCAGATCCCGGCCGGACCAGTTACGGATCGTATTAAATCCGATCTTCTTCATTAACTGAAAATCTTTTTCAATAATATCATAATCACGCGGATAAGGCTTATTCGGAGACGTATGCGGGCGGTAAGGGGCATAGCCGATGCCGCATACCACATACTTTTCGTCGTTTACATAAATATCTTCGCCGCGAAATTCTATTTTTTCTTTCGGCAAAGCGATCATGGAGGGCAAGCTGACAGCCACTTCGGCGCTCGCGGCACCATCTTTGCCGCCTTTAGTCGCTACCACTTTATAAATTGTCTTCATTCCTGCCGTAGCTTTTTGGTCAACGTAAAAAGGATCGCGCGCCCGTCCTACAACTTTCCCATCACGATATACCTTATAATAAAAAGTATCTTCGATCTGTTCCCACATCAAGTAAACTTTACCCAATACTTCCCAGGAAGGCACAACTTTAAGTTTTTTAATACTTCCGGCTTGATCCTGTGCCCAGGCCGGGACCATGGTCATGATGACCACGGCTATAAGCAATAACAATGCCGCTATTTTTTTCATCTTCTTATTTCGCTCCTTTACGCTTTATTAGTTCCCCGACATTTCTTCCTGTAACCATAAATCCTTAAGGACATAATAGGCTTTTTTAGGTATACGTTTATTATTACCCAAGACATCTTGTTCCGGGTCCAGAGAAACTATGCCCCACCATTCTTCGTTCATATTCATGCCGTCGGCGGCTTTAATATCGCAATAATAGGCCCCGTGGCACCATTGCCCGGTAGTATCATGGACCGACCAACTTGATGAGTCAGCTTCAGCCGCTTTCCACCACTCGTCATTCCATTCAAAAACACAACCACCCAGGCAATTACCGACACCCGCCGGATTCCCCGGAAAATTTCTGGCTATCTCTGTCCATTGGCTCTTAATAAAAGCCGCTTGGGTGTCTTGGTCTTCTTTTTGTTTAGCCGCGTCAAAAGAATCACAACCGAATTCACTAAAAATTATCGGTTTGCCCCACTTAATCTCAACTTCTTTGAATAGGTTACCAAATGACTTGCCGCGATATACCGTCGCTCCCAAGACATCAACACTGGGACAGTAACGTTTCGCGATCTCCACATCCGCCAGATCACCATTGCCCATCATGATCGGATGGTCTGCATCGATCTTTTTAATAGCTCGAGCTACTTTTTCGATAAATTGGTAATAGATCTTAGCTTTAGTGATCCTTTTTTTATAAGGGTCTTTCATGGCTTCTATTTCTTTGGTCGTCCAGGGATTTACTTTTTGCGGCCCAAAGGAAAAGTTATTTTCATTGCCCAGACACCACATCAGGATACCCGGTTCATCCTTGTATTCTTTAACCATTCTTTCGACATCTTTGATCGTCCGATCCTGGAAATCTTCATCAGCGTAATTGGCCGAAGGATAAGACCAGAATCCGAGATAATGGGTCATTATGGTGCGCACCCCAAATTCTTCATGGAGGTCGCGTATCAACTGACGGGTTTGCTCGGGACTCTCCCCTTCCTGATAGACCCGGATCGTATTAACACCCAGTTCTTTCATCAGCGGGCCATCAACGTTGATCCAGGGTTTCCCGGGATCACCCCAAAAATTATGCTCATAATTTTTTCCGATAGGTATCGGGCTATAGCAAACCCCATGTACAATAAAAGGTTTACCTTCCACCAGCAACTGGTACTCGCCGGTTTTTTTCTGACTGATACTGATCCGCGGTTCTTTCGCTTTCACTCCCGCACCCAAGGAAAAACTGAGTAGCAATAATACTGACCAACCAAGCACTTTTTTCACTGCGTCCCCCTCTTGTATTTATATTATTTAATAATGGCTATTTTGCCTCTTTTTAATGTTTCGCCTTCTTGGATCACATATAAATATATACCGCTGGCTATTCTTTGTCCTAAACTATTCACCAGGTTCCAGGAGTAAGGATTAACCGTGATATTAGAATCAGAAAAAATCTGATCTCCATTCAGGTCATAAATGCTTAATGTCGCCTGGCGAGATACATTGGCAAAATAAACTTTTTGCTGTTGGGCCAGTTTGCAGGGATTGGGATAAGCATACACCGTATCAGCCAAACTAATTTCAAATCCATTGGCCAGAGTACCGGTTTTGGTATCCGCGTTAATTACCACTACATTCCACAGTCCCGGCGTTCGGTCCCTGATATCCAGCAAGCCGGAAACCTGCGTTGTTGAATCGCAGGTGGTATCAGTAGCCACGATATCACTTTCTCCGGTTCTTCTCAGTATTATTTGACCACCGCTTAAAAAATTAGTTCCAGTTATCTGTAACCTGACCTGATTATGATTACTGGCCCGCGCGGGTGAAACCGTGCTGACCACCGGAGTATAACCAGTGATCGTAAAGGACATGTTCTTGGCGCTTTCTATGTCTCCTCCCGGATTAACTACGACCAGAGACCAATCACCGGGTGAAAGATCACTAAAATCAAACTCCGCTGAAATCCGGGTTGCGCTGATATAATTTACCCCGGTCGCGGACACATTAGTTTGCCCTGACCGAATCAGGAAAACCTGCGCTCCAGATTGGAAACCAGCGCCTTCCACAGTTATCGCGCTCCGTCCGGAATTAGCCATTGAATTGGGGGAAACCGTAGTGACTTCACAAGCAAAAATACCGGCCGCGGCCAGGCTCTGTGGCTTTACATAAATACTTCCCAAATACCCAGGGCCATAAAAAGAAACTTTTTTAGTACTGACCTCTGGATTATACGCCAGATAGGTCTTGGTACCAGATTTATTAAAAACAGCATAGTATGGCGTATCAGCGTACGCGCTGATATCAACCTGACCTAACTCTTTAAAATTATATATCCAATGGTAAAGAAAAGAAAAACTGTCGCCGTCACTATCTATTTTGACACTTTCATTCAATTTATTGATCACCAGGTCCGGATCATAAAAACACTGGAATTTCCATAAAATATCATACCAGTAATCAAAATTCTCCAGCCCGCCATTATCAGTGAAAAAGGCATCATAATTGGCTTTACAATAATCCGGGTAATAGCCTAAATAAAGCATGGAAGCGGTACTGGGGATCATTTGGATACCATATATGCATTCATCACCGCTCGGATCCCACCATACATCATAGATCATTTTACCATCAAAAAGGATCCCGGCAGTCTTGTGTCGATACTCAGTCGGATAAATGTCATCATCAACGTCAAAATAATAGTCATGGACACCGCTGTATTCGGTAGTATAGCCATAAATACCGGTGTCACGTATCGTATCATCGCCCGTGACCATGCCCCACAGGATCATCGCGGCCCAGGCATTCATGGCTTCAGAGGAAGATTCCTGATTATTACCGTCATGGGATTGCTGCAGCCCGTCACAATAAGAATGCCCCATATACGGATCAAAATGACGCAAAAACGGGAATAATGTATCATCCCTGCTCCAGTTCGCATAGTCCCTGATCAAATAACCGATCATCGTACCATAATCATCTTTAAAAGAGCTGTCATACATGCTTAATAAAGCCGCGGCATAAACCAGATAACCATAATGAAAATGATGGTCGGTATAATTATAGCCGCTAAACTCCGCACCATAGCCGACTAATCCGCCCCAGATCTTATCGTAATAGAAAAACCGGTTGGTCTCCCCTGAGCTATACGTCAGCCAATCGGTTAAGATAGGTTTAAGACGGCCGATCAAATAATCCCTGGTTCCGGTATCTTGAAGCTGATCAGCGATAGGGATCAAATTCGCTATTTTTGCCACTTGTTTCCCGTTAAAATAAGTATCTGTCTCGGATAATGAAGAATCCTTATCCTTGTCTAACAATTCAGCCAGGTGCGCTTTATCGTAACTGCCCTTGTCCGGCAAATAAGGCAGGGCGCCATGAAACTTATTAGTGACCGTAAACGTATTCGCTTCCAGTAATTTCATTTTACCCAGTAAAGTAGTATAGGTATAGATACTGGACACCGGGTCACTGGAATTTTTATATTGATGAGGCAGCAAAGCAGTTAAAGCAGTGGTTTGAGTGCCTTGTTTTGGCGTTGTCGTCAATAAAAAAGTCGTAGTTATATCATTCGTACTTTCGTTATAGGACCAAGACACCGTACTGCCTGTCACAAAAGCATAAGCATGCTGATAAAAGTAGGCCAAATCAGCGCTTTTCGTCATTAGTCCGACAGAAAAATATCTTTTGTCTGCCGGCAACGTAACACTAATCTGGTTACTAGTAATGGTAAAAGTAGATCCGGTCGGCGCGAATAATCCATAATAAACATCATTATATTTGACCCCCAGATGATCGGTCACGACCGTGCCGCTCACATCCGCGCCAGTGTCGTCAAAAACCTTCTCCAGGGAGTTTAAAAAACAGATCTTCGGATCGCACCCGGCTGAAAAAGTCAAATAGACATATAATAAGCCATGTCCATAGGTAGCCTGAAAATATTCGCTAGTGGTACTATCCTGCCAAACCGGGGTTACAGTCCAATCACTATAAGCGTCAACCTTCACACTACTGGCTTTCAGATCATGGCCGCTTACTGCCCCGCGGATCTCCAGGTCCCGCTTAAAAGGAGCCGTGACCGCGTCACTCCCGCCGTCAACATTAGGAAAACCTATTTGCAGGCCGGTATAGCTGGTGCCATTGGACACATACATAGCCAGCGGGTAGGCATAATGGCTATAAGAATACGCCGAACTAATCAGCGAAGAATACCATTTTGTGGTGGGAATGGGCACGGTAACATTAGCGGTTATATATTTGGCAGTAGGCGGAGCAGATAATCCCGACGGTAAAGTATCAGCGTAACTTCCCTTACCTACTACAGTAGCTTCTGATCGTATCCCTATACTTATCAGAAAACAAAGAACCGCGCAAACTTTAATTTTAAAATAAGCCATAATTTATGGGGTAATGGTTCCCACACCAGTACCTGCCACCCAGAGGAATATGCCGTTAATACTTGATAAGTCCAGTCCCGTCAAGTCGACATCATCAAATTGCTGCCAGGTATTGTCAACCGTAACCACGGCAGTTTTTTGGCTGACGATACTTTCCCCGGTGGATTCACCGATACCGTATTTAATTTTAGCCGAGGCCACTCCGGTCACTTTCATATAACATTTAAGTTTAACTGTACCGGTAGGTCCGGCCAAACTGCCTGCCGTCGGAGTAGGCGTAGTAGTAGCCCACTGGTCACGGAAATAACCACTGGACAAGATCAACATTCCGGCCCAGGTCTTGGTGCTATAATCAAAAGCGTTCCGCCAGCATTGTGTACTTCCGGTTGCCGGGGAAGGATCAGCAGTATAAGCAAAATTCGGGTCCGCCGGAAAAACCAACGCCCAGCCGGCGGCATCTCCAGGTTGCGGGGAGGCGCACATATAAGCCACGTTATTACCCGCATTATCTCCGGTGATTATGTTCGCGCTCGGGTCCAGGGTATTAAGATATATCTGCCTGGTAGTCCCGCCTGTCCCTTCTATCTTGATATCATCGATCAAAAGATACATAACTGTAGTTGAGCTTGAACTCCCAGAAGTATAGAAAGTTAAACTCCCGCTGTCGCCGTACGTAGTGACGTTGTTATTGGCGTCTTTACTCCGGACATAATAATAATAGGTAGTATCGGCAGTCAGGTTGATGAGCGAAACATTGTGGCTGGTGGTAGTAGCCGTCGTTGTCTCCGTAGTATGAGATTCAAAAGAGGTGGTTTTACCGTAATATACCTGAGAGGTAGCGCCCACACTAGTAGTCCATTTTACAGAGCAACTACTTGTCGTTGGAGTAGCTGATACGCCGGAGATCGTCGGACCGGCAGCGGTAGTCGTAAAACTATAACTACCATCTTCTCCCAGTGTGGAAGTATTATTGGCCGCATCCTTACTGGCCACGTAGTAATAATATTTAGTACTAGCCGTTAGGCCGGTGATGCTCACCGAATGGTTCTTGGTCACACTGGCGCCAGTGTCTGTTTCGGTAGTGGAACTGCTGAAACTGGTGCTGGTACCATAATATACTTTGGATGTTGCTGCGGTACTAGTGGTCCAGGTGATCGTTGCGCCGGTCGAGCTGGCAGAATAGGTAAGAGCCGTTATGAGCGGCCCCGATGCCAAAGCGGTTAACTGTGACTTTTTTGTGCAGGCAAAAAAGAGTACAGACAGAGAAATTAGCAAGATCATGAATACCGCGGCTTTTTTTGACACTTTCATTATTCCCTCCCCAAAATAATAAATCTTCATACAAACCTCGCATTTAAAACTTCTGGTTCTTATTATATATTGACGTTAATTGTTTCCCACTGCACAATTGCCTATTATTTGTCAGGATATTACTCTACACAAGGTATTTGAAGAACAAAATATCTTGACTGGATAAAGTAATATTTCTCGGTAATTATTCCACCTCTCTTATAAACCTGTCTTAAAAAGTCTAATAATTCTGCTTTGGCAATTTCAATAAACTCTCCATGTATATATTTGCCATCACCATATGACACAGGATAATTCTCCCATAATTTCCAACCAGCTTTTTTTCCCATCAAAGCAGAGTTTTCTTGTTGATCGCCAACCTTAACTCTTACAGAGCCATAACTTTCTATATCTTTTATCAGCGATAGAGAAAACAAAGGTAATAATTCATTTCTATTTTTTTGATTAGGATTTTTCAGAATCCAAGAATAATCTTTTTCTTGAATAACATATCCTTCAAATATTGAACTATAAGAAATACTATTTTTCGCTATTTCTCTTCCTATAATATTAGCGGTGGTCTGACAGGCTAATTCGACAGTAAACATTTTTTCTTCTAATTCAATTTCCACAGGCACAATTACGCTCTGTGCCATCGTGTTCAACTTATCTTCCAATCCCGGAATAAGGATTCCCCTCTTTGAAGCATAGGGACTAACTTGTTCTAATTCAGGGGCGCTTCTATATATCTGCAGCCAATCATCCTCCTTAAAATGACGATACCTATCGTCATCAGTTGCAAGATAAACATCAAATGGATAGAGAGATTTAGCTTTACCGTCATATTCATTCTTTGCTGAAATATATTTTACAGCAAAAAGCTCATGCTTAGAAATGGGCCGATAGTCAAAAGAAATAGAAAGTTTTTGATTGGGCAATAAAAATCCTTCATAAAAAAACATAAAAGTCGGGCATTGTGTAGTGGGGTTGTAATAATATCCATCTTCGTTATTCAATTTATCCACACTCCCATATTTATTGCCAAAAAGAGTAATTAGATTTTCATTAGGGTTAGTAATGGAACTAATTTCTAAAATAACTAATGCTTTGTTAGAAACATTCTTCAGAATAATATTTACTTTATTAATTTGTCCAAACTTAAGAATGCTTTGCTCTTTAGAGTTAAACGATAAATCTATTGTCTCTTTATTTTGTTCAGCAAAACAAAAAAAGCTATGCAGTAGTATTATCCCAGATATTAATATTATACTTTTAATTATTCTCAAAATACTTTTAACCCCGGCATTCAAAGACCATGCTTTACTCTTGGACAATGTCCTCTTGAAAATCCTTTATCTTTTCTATTCTAAACCTCTTGCCGAACTTGAAATCAAATATCCGTCCGTTCTCATCCTGGCAGGTACCCTTAACAACAAATTCAATCTTTTTTATCCCTGGTTCGATCTTAAAACATGGCTTTTGGCTAATAACATACATAGGCGACATCTCACGAATCTCATAAGGCAACGCCGGGGACAACTTCGGATCAAAGCTTACTCCCTTGGATGTTTTTACTTCTTTTACCATAATATTCTTAATCTTTTCTATTCCCTTTGGCTCAAGAGACAAATCTATACAAACTATTCCCTTTACTCTATCATACCACTGGCAAGACCTTATCAAACCTTTTAATCTAGGCTTTTTGGCTATAACTTTTATCTTATCTTCACCTTTGAATGATTGGCTGCTTTTTAGCTTGCCAGTTACAGTTAAAACTTCTTCCGTCTCTCCGCTTAGAAGCGCTATTACTTCTTCCCGGTCAAATTTAACCATTAGTTCTCTGATCCCGTTCTTATCACTATCAGGATAGCTAGTTGGCGAGGGCTCACAACCCACTACATCATTCAACAAAATAGTGCCTATGTCTATGTCCTCCGGCCGGTATTCCTTAGGGAGCTCGATATAACAACTGATATTTTTCCCCTGGCTCTTCATATTCAGGGTGTCCGGCTCAATATTTATTAACGCTGCTATATCAGACACCAACTCAGCTTTTTCAAGTACATTCCACTGACCTTCTTTTCCATCTTCGCCATCATTTCCCTCAACCCAATATTTACTCCACCACTTAGACCCCTTATGCCAAATCTGTGTGGTAGATCCCGCAAATTTCCCAGTTTGTTCGTTATAAAGTTCTTTCCAAGTTATTGTTAAAGTATCTCCATCCACTTTCAGCTCTTGCTGAGTTGTCCCAATCATTTTAATTGGGGATTCTAAACTCACGTTGCTGAAATCTGGCCAGGGATTGTAACAATAACCATAACCGAACATCTCTCCTGTTTGAACAAGCTCTCCACCACTAAAAACCTCATCATTAATAAGTTTGCCATCAATATAATTTTCAATCAACATTATATTCAAATCGGTAATTCTAAAATATATTAAGGTTTTATTAGTGTCGTTATTGTATGGGTCCCGTATCTTCTCCACCACATAACATTCCGAATTCTTTACTAACTTCCTATTAATCACTTTAAATGAATACAAGCTTGGCGCTCTAAATTCTCCAAGCCGCCTTACCGGTAGTTCCCACGCTGCTTCCAAATGTCCAGTTTCTCTGGTATAATAATTTACTGTCCAAGTATCACCAATTTGCCATTGAGGCAAAAATGGCGAAACTTCAGCAAAACAAAATGAACCAAACAATACAATCAAACCCACCATTAGAAGTATTTTCTTCATCTTTCACCTCACTACCAACTCGATCTTTTAAGTGAACCATCGATCACATATAGTTGTATATTTTGTTCTGTTATTTTTGGATTTCTATGATATGGCTCAGAATAATCTCCAAGATGAAAGAGCCTAGGGATATACCAAAGTTTATTAGGATCATCCACACTATAGGTATCCCACCCATTGCCATTATTTGAAATATCTCCGTTGGCGTCAAATAAGAGATGATACTGCCACGCAGGCCCGCCATAACCACCTATTTTATCAGCTTCGCTTCTATCACTGTCTTCACGATAATCATCTCCCGTATCATCAGCGGCTTTTAAAGTTAACTTCACATTAACTAATTTTTCATCCTCAGGAACATTTTGACGCTCTACCATTTCAGCTTTATAGTACCATATAGGATGATTCCAAACTTCAGAGAATGAACTGCTGTTCCTGGAAATTGCCTTTAGATTACCGAATATTGCCTTTTGCTGATTACCAAGATATTTACGGAGAAGGTGATGAAATTTATTAGTTGTCACTGAAATAATATTTGGATTAAATTTATATTCTTCATAATCAATTCCTCCTTCATAAAGCGCCATCCCCAACTCTGTAAATAGAGCTTTTACTTCTTCAGCGATAAATCCGTTTTTCATTATTAAATTATCAGGATCATTGTATATTATTGCCGCTCGACACCAGCCATCACAATGTCCCCACCAAGTAGTGTCATAAATATCATTCAAATCTCCGTCTCCAATACCAAAGCTACCAGAATTTGAATTGTAAAAATCAAAAGGACCTGGATCTTCAACAACTCCGCTGTGATTCCAATCATACTTAAAATCCTTTTCAGCATGCGTTTCCCGAGCATTTCCATTATATATATAATGCCCTTGCCAACCTTCTAAAACGCTTTGCCTTTTCTCCCATTCAGTAGCAGAGTTTGTCCCGCTTAAACCAACCACTGTGTCATACTTTGGCAATATTACATCGTAAGTATTCTCAATCGGTTTTACAGAATTCCCATCGTCAAATACATCCGATGGCGGCCACCAGGTAGATATATTCCACGGCTTTCTCTCCGGCGCCACCTCTCCTTCTTCGTAAAAAGTGTTCGAAATAGTATAGTTAACAGTCGCGCTGCTTACTTTAATATAATACCAGCCAAATTTATCCTTGGGCACATCATAAGTAAGATTGGCTGTACTCGAACTAACCGCGGTATTAAAATCCGGATAAAACAACCGCACATTGCCTGCTGAGGTTTTCACCTGCAGTTTCCCGCCATATCGTGAGGGAACATACACTTTATATTTTGATGGCGTTGGCACAAACGCACTGACGGATTTTCCCAGTGGAATCTTTTTCGCCAATCCTGTTCTTTCAGCGCTATTAAACCCCACGCTAGGCCAACCTCCTTGAGCCGGTAAATCCATATGCGTAACTACTCTAAAAGAGACCTGTTCGTTACTCATGGTCATAGTAATGTCAAAATACACATCGCCAACGAAAATATTGCCTATCTCCCGTTCAAAATAACACGTTAAAAGCTGATACTTAGTAAGACCATCCGTAGTTATTCCGTTTTT
>JAQUQP010000057.1 GCA_028716025.1 bacterium
TTTGATGGTTTGGTCAGGATTATAGCTGACATTATACAGGGCAGGAACATAAATCCCCTGCACTTTGGCTAACTGGATGAGTTGTGACTCTTTGTCCAGGTGCCGGACTTTTTTATAGTTATCCAGGAACTCAACAATAGCCTCTTCCCCATCACCAATGATGAAGATATCGATAAAATCAGCCAATGGTTCGGGATTGAAAGCGCAGGGACCACCGGCAATAACTAAAGGATACTTCTCACTCATCCGGTCAGCAGACTTCATCGGAATATGCGACAGCTTGAGCATATTCAGTACGTTGGTATAGCTCATCTCGTACTGCAAGGTGAAACCGATGATATCAAATTCTTTAAGCGGTCGCTTGGATTCCAGGGAGAATAAAGGCAGGTTGCGGGTAGTAAGGGCCTTCTCCATGTCTACCCAGGGGGAATAGACGCGTTCGGCTAAAGTATCCGGACGGCTATTGGCGATGTAATACAATATTTTTAATCCGAGATTGGACATACCGATCTCATAGATATCAGGAAAAGCCAGGACCATCTTGATATCTGTGGTATCCCAATCCTTGTGAATTGAATTGTATTCATTATCCGTATATCTTGCCGGCCTCTCCACCTCCAGCAAGAAATCATCAATAAGTACTTTAGACAAACTATCCTCCAAAATTCAGATGTAGATATGTAAAGCTGTAAAGAAGCAAGCCTCTTTACAACTTTATAGCTTGCTGATCTTCGACGCTAATCTCCTATATCTTTACAACTTTTTTTTCCATCCAAATGATATTCCATGATGCTGAATAACTTGTGCAATAATTGCACATCGCGGTTTTCCAGAGGTGTTCTCCCGAATATCCTGCGGAACCGGTGCACAAATTTGGGGATGCCGCCTGACGCCTTGAATGTCGTCTTGCCAAGCAAAACCGCTAAATGGTCGTACATCCTCTGCATATCTTTGTCCTGCGCCAAGTCCCAGTCCGCCACCTTCGTTTTCGTACTATGCATGTATAATTCATAACAGTAAACCATAATGGATTGGGCAAGATTCAGGGAGAAATTCTTTGCCGGCTGGGGAATTCGTGAAACAATACTACAATGGCGTAATTCCATATTCGTCAAACCAGTTCGCTCCCGACCAAAAAGCATACCGATCTTATTCTTCCTGCCCAAATCAATTATTTTGCCTGCCGCCTCTGCGGCTGTAAAATGGTTGATGCCATCCATGCGTCCTTTACTTGTGGTCCCAACAATAAGATCAAGGTCCTTGATCGCCGCCTTTATATCAAGAAATACTTTCGCTTTATTAACTATATCCTTCCCTTTGCGGGCTACGGCATACGTATGCTGGTTCTTGTATGGCTCAGGATTGACCAGTCGCAGGTGCTTAAAGCCCATATTTTTCATGGCCCTGGCTGCCGCCCCAATGTTTTCCGGCACTCTTGGCTCAACTAATATGATGTAAATGTTATTCAAATTAAATCCACCCTTTTAGAATAGCTGTAGAGATGTAAAGTTATAAAGCTGTAAAGAAGCAAGCCTCTCTAAATCTTTACAGCTTGCTGTACATCTTGCTGAACTCCTACATCTTTAGAGCTAATAATAGAACCTCTTCATCCTGATATTCAGTAATATACCGATAGCAAACATGTTCATTACGAGCGATGACCCGCCATAGCTCACTAAGGGCAATGGCACCCCGGTGATAGGCATAATGCCCAAAGTCATGCCGATATTAAGGAAAATATGGAATGCGAACATGGTCACGATACCAGTAGCTACCAGCGCCCCGAATTCATCGCGCGCCTGGTTGACAATGATAATACCACGCCAGATAATGATGAATAATAGTATCAACAATAAAGCCCCGCCGGCAAAACCGAATTCCTCAGCCAGTACGGAAAAAATAAAATCTGTATGCTGTTCAGGCAGGAAACCCAGCCGGCTTTGAGTGCCATAGAGCAATCCTTTGCCCAACCACCCCCCGCTTCCGACAGCGATCTTGGATTGGATAATATTATAACCAGCTCCCAGCGGATCAAGATATGGATCCAGGAATACGACCAACCTCTTTTTCTGATAGGCTTTCATTAGAAATTCAAAGATATAGGAGCTCAAAATACCAGCGGTAACTACAAAAAAACCAGCCATCATCTGCTTGAAATTTAATTCATATTTCAGCCTTTTAGCCAGAAAATAAATGAGCGCGAGCAACAGGAATAGCGCGGCCAGGAATACAAGCATATAGTTAATATTGGCTATAACTCGGATAATATAATTGTCCATAGCCGTGCTTTTTAACTCCGTGTATATTCTAATTAACGTCATGATAGATATCAACAGCCCGAAACCGGCCATAGCCAGGATATACTTAAGCTGGCACCCGCCGACATAAAGCATGACCACCAGGATAGGAAAAAAAACAAGTGTGCTGCCAAAATCCGGCTGCAATAATATCAATCCCACAGGAATCAACATTAATATCATCGGCCAAAACAAATCCCGCCAGGATTTCCAAGTACGCATTTCTTCAATATATTTAGCCAGGAACATGATAAAAGCCAGTTTAGCCAACTCACTGGGCTGGAAACTGAACAAGCCCAGTACGAACCAGCTCCTGACTCCTCTTACTTTAGTACCAATCAACAGTACTAATACCAGTAAGACAATACTGGAAATATAAAATCCAAGAGCATATTTCTTAAGTGTCGGGTAATTTAATTGCAGATAAAAAACTATAACCAATAAACCAATAGCAAAAGCCAATATCTGTTTAATCAAGACATTGGAGTAAACAGCCACTTGATTTTGATAGACAATAGAGAATATCCCCAGCAAGCCTAATACGCATACCATGAACATGCTGATGAATAACCAGAAATCAAATCTTAGTGTGTCTTGAAATTGACGCATATTAGTGTCCTGTCTCCTAAATCTCTTTACTAGTCCCCTATCTCTTCCGGTGTCACTTCCTGGGTTTCAGTAGCAGACTTCTTAAAATATCCTTCCAGGATGCGGCGGGCTATAGGCGCAGCCACAACCCCGCCATGTCCACCATGCTCAACAAATACAACAACTACTACCTGGGGATTATCTACCGGAGCCAGGCAACTGAACCAAGCGTGGTCCACACCTTGTGGATTCTGGGCTGTGCCAGTCTTACCCGCCACCCGTAAACCTTTAATATAAGCCTGACGCCCAGTACCATGAGTTACGGCATCTTCAAGACCTTTTTTAATAATATGCCAATTTTGGCGGTCAAGCTCTACTATTCCCTGTTCTTCAGGAAAAAAATCATGATATACTTTACCATCTGGAGAAATTATTTTTTTTACGATTTTGGGACGGTAATATGGCCCGTCATTGGCTACGGCGCTGAAAATACCGGCCATTTGTAGTGGGGTTATCCACAAATAACCCTGTCCAATACACATATTAAGCGTGTCCCCGTCATACCATGATTCTTTGACTGCTCTTTTTTTCCAGTCACGATCCGGGACAATACCCTTTTTTTCTGACGGCAGATCTATACCGGTCAAACTGCCCAAACCAAATCTTCTGGCATAACTGGCGATCCTGGTTACTCCCAACCTCAAGCCCAATTGGTAAAAAAATACATCGCAAGACTGGGCAATGGCAGTATTCAAATTAATCTTACCATGACCGTCTTTCTTCCAACACCTGAATACCTGGTTATAGGTGCCCAATACTATTTCGCCGGTACACTCCAGTTTTTCTTCAGGAATAATAAATCCTTCCTGCAAGCCAGCGGCCGTGGTTACAATTTTAAAACCTGAACCTGGAGGATATTGGGCTTGGATTGCTTTATTGAAAAGCGGACGACCACGATTTTTGAACAAATATTGGAATTCGCCACGAGTTACCGGGCGTAAGAAAGTATTCGGATTAAATCCCGGGGAACTAGCCAGGGCTATAACCTCACCTGAACGCGGATTCATAACGACGGCGGCGCCATTTACTCCCTGCAGGGCATCCTGTACCAGACGTTGAACGTCCCCATCAATAGTCAGTTCCAGGTCATTGCCGCTGACAGAAGCAGTTTCCCGCAAAAGCCGCAACTGCCTGCCACCCGCACTGATCTCGACCTGTTTTTCCCCAGGCTCCCCTCTTAATAATTTATCATAGTAGGCTTCCAAACCAGTTTTGCCGATCTTATCACCAATACGATAGCCTAAATCTTTAAGATCTTTGTATTCTTCAAGGGTCAGCTCTCCGACATAGCCAATAATATGGCAGGCCAGGGTTCCTTCACGATACTGGCGTTTGGGCTCGATCGCTACATTGACTCCAGGTAGCAAAGCTTTGTGCTCCATAATAGTCAATGCCTGCTCCCTGGTGATGTCTGAAGCAATGACCACCGGGTCAAGCGGTTGGAGACTGGAAAAGGTCTTTGTCTTTACTTCCTGGAAAGAAAGGTTAAGGATAGCAGCCAATTCCCGGCTGATACGCTCTATCTCCTGCTGGGTGAGGGAATACGAAGTGAAAGAAACTACAAAAGAAGGTATGTTGACTGCCAGTAGTTTCTGATGGCGATCATAGATCTGTCCGCGGGGAGCTTTCTGGTAAAAGCGTTGGATCCGATTCTCATCAGCAACCCGGCGAAAATACCGTCCATTGAGCACTTGCATGTAAAATAAGCGCAAAAATAATAAAACAAACCCTAAGACGACGATCACGCCCACAATAACTACTTTTTTCTTGCGTGAAGCAAGTATTTCCAGGGTTTGTTTCTGTATCAACATATCGTTGCTCTGAGAGACATATTTATTATCACTGGAATGTTCCAGTTTGAATCAGTATCAACGAACGAAGACAAAAGCGTATTCGAGATGATACGTCGAGGAGAAGTTAAACAGAAAATGATCAAAATGGACATTCCCTTCGGGCAGCGATCTTTAGCCAGGCTTCGGTGTTGCTCGTCGCTTACTTAATGTCAGAGCATCACTCTCTTAGACTACTAAAATTTATGTATTAGCCGGATAGATTTTTTTCATTATCATCGCCAAAAATGGCGCAAAAAGGGCATTATATCCGGCGGAAACAACAATGCGAACAGCTTCATGGGACAAAAATGTATACGAAGTGAAAAACGCGCGAGCTAAGGCTCCCAACAATCCGCTGGCAATAGTAACGAGAAATACCAGGATCATGATTAATAGCGGGCTATTCTCTTCCAGTTTGTTCTTTAAAAAACCGCTGCCAAATCCAGTGATCGCTTTCACCATAGCTTGTATGCCTAGCACGCCATATGAGAGGGAATCTTGCATGAGCCCGCCAATAAACCCATATAATTGTCCGGCTATGGACCCATTCTTCAATGCTATCAGGATCACCAGTACCAGGACAAAATCAGGCTTGGCTCCATACACGGATAACCGGCTAAAGAGCGTTGTTTCCAACACTAAACTAATAATAAATGATAATAAAATAAGAACAAAAGCCATATGTTTACTTCCTAACCGTACTCAATATTAGCACCTCTTCAAGTAATCCGGGATTTATCTCCGGGACAGCTTTCCCGCCTTTGAAAAGTTTATCTTCTTCCTGGAAAGCTTCAGTGAGTATGCCCACTTTCAATCCAGGCGGGAAAACACCACCCTTACCGCTAGTCACCAGGATATCACCGGATTTAATATCAGCTTCATTGAGAAAATAACGCAAGCGTAAACTGAAACTATTTTCTCCCTTGGCCACACTTTCATACCTGGTACGCTCATTAACCACCCGCACTTCACTTTCCTGGTCCGTGATCAGCAGAACCCGGGAAGATCTCGGCTGGACTTCAACTACACGCCCGGCTAACCCGATCAAACCATGTTGATAAGCTAATACTACCATGTTGCCGGTAATACTATCTTCCGCGCCCTTGTTCACCCAGATACTGGTGTAACAGTTTTCCGGTTCTGAACCAATCACTTTAGCCAATTGACCATAATAAGGTGATTCTTTTTTATACGCCAAGAGAGCCTTCAGCCGCTCATTTTCAGCTAAAGCCTCACGAGACTGCTGGATCTGGCTCTTTAACCGGTAATTTTCTTCCTGGAGATCAAGGTTTTCTTCACGCAGATTTACGAGAGAGAGTATGTTCTTGGCCAAGCGGCTGTTATCCTGGAGCATTTCAAAACTGATCTTTTGGCTTGGATTGAGGAGATAATAGAAGAAGGCGCGTACAGATTGGACTTGTCGATTGAAAGATGAACCAATAAGGACTAGACACAGAGCAACCAAAAATATTAAGATAATGCTTTCTTTATATTTAACCCACCAGTAAGACATGTCTTACCTTTTTATCAGTCGCAAGTTGGCGAGCCACGAGTTGCGAGTCATAAAACGAATTAAAAACTCGTAAACCAGCTAACTGGTAACTCGTCAATTTATTTGTCGGTATGTACTTTAGCCAGACGGTCAAGTTCTTCCAGATATTTCCCGGTACCTTTTACGACACAGGTTAGAGGATCTTCAGCAACATGCACCGGTAAGCCAGTCTCTTCACTCATTAGTTTATCCAGGCCGCGCAAGAGCGAACTGCCGCCAGCCAAGACAATGCCTCTCTCAATAATATCCGCGGATAGTTCCGGCGGAGTCTGTTCCAAAGTCGATTTCACCATTTCGATGATCATCCTGACAGTGTCAGAAAGAGCGCCGCGGATTTCGTCACTGACTATTTCTACGGTTTCAGGAAGACCAGTTTTTAAGCTTCTGCCTTTTACTTCCATTGATTCTTCTTTTTCCTGCGGATAAATAGAGCCGATCCTGATCTTTACTTCTTCGGCAGTCCGTTCACCGATAGTCAGGTTATATTTACGTTTGATATATTGTACGATAGCTTCGTCCATGGCATCGCCGGCCACCCGCAAGGAATTACTGATAACCATTCCGCCCAGAGAGATCACGGCTACTTCCGTGGTACCTCCACCGATATCCACGATCATGCTGCCAGCGGCTTCATGCACCGGAATTTCAGCTCCGATCGCAGCTGCCATGGGCTCTTCGATCAGGAATACTTCCCGCGCGCCAGCTTGCTCTGCCGCTTCCTTAACTGCTCTTTTTTCCACACCGGTTATTCCACTTGGGACCCCGATCACTACCCGAGGACGGATCAAGGTCCGGTCCTGGCGGACTTTACGGATAAAGTGACGGATCATTTCCTGGGTGATCTCAAAATCAGCGATAACGCCGTTACGCAATGGTCTGATCGCTACTATGTTGGCAGGAGTGCGACCAATCATTTTCTTAGCATCTTCTCCTACTGCGAGGACAAAGTTGGTATTCTTATCAATGGCTACGACTGAAGGTTCACGCAACAGGATTCCTTTGCCTTTGACATATACCAGGGTACTAGCTGTACCCAAGTCAATACCCATATCACTGGCCAGAAGTCCTAAAAATCTTTTGAACATAGCCACCTCTCTGTTACTATACTAATTTAATGATCGATTCTACGGCACCATCGCCTTGGCGCGGTCCCAATAGGTACATTCTTGTATACCCGCCCTTTCTTTCTTTATAACGGGGACCGATCACATCAAATAATTTCTTATTGATCTTTTTATCCCGGATGACTTTAAATGATTCCCGGCGGCTGGCCAGGGTCCCCTGTTTGGCCAAGGTGATCATTTTCTCAGCTACACGCCGCAATTCCTTGGCTTTGGCAGTGGTAGTTTTTATTTGTTCATACTCGAAAAGGGACTTCACCAGATTATTCAATAAATTCTTCCGATGCCCCATATTCCTGCCTAATTTTCTGCCTACTTTACCTTGTGCCATGACTGTATGTTACTCCTTTTCCTGTGGAGGTAATTCCATACCTAACGATAAGTCCAGTTCCTTTAGCTTTTTACCAATCTCATTTAGCGATTTCTTGCCGAAATTCTTAACTTTGAGCAAATCCTGTTCACGTTTCTGCACTAGATCACCGATCGTTTTGATCTTGGCTACCCGCAGGCAGTTCTGAGCTCTGATGGAAAGTTCAATGATATCCACGCTCTGGGCCAACAAATCGCGAAGTTTCTTAGTTTTTTCTTCTTCCGCTACAGCTGATTCTTCCACTTTCTCGCTCTTAGTCTCTTCTTCTTCAAAATTAATGAATATTTCCAGGGAGTCTTTAAGTATCTTAGCGGTATAAGCCAGGGCATCTTCCGGTGACACGCTACCGTCAGTCCAGATCTCCATGATGAGCCGGTCGTAGTCAGTCATTTGGCCGACACGGGCGTTTTCTACGGTATAGTTCACTTTAAATACCGGGGTGAAGATCGAATCAATAGGAATAAGCCCGATGTCCTGGCCCTCTTTTTTATTTCTCTCGGCGATGACATACCCGCGTCCTTTATTCACTTCGATCATGATCTCAAGCTTAGCACCGGGATTAAGGGTAGCTATCGGCTGGTCAGGATTAAGCACTTCTACGTTGGAATTAACTTCGATCTGGCCGGCGGTAGCGACACCCTGTTTGTTGGCGCGCAAATATATAGTTTCCGGCCCATTGGTATATAATTTAAAACGGACTTTTTTCAGGTTCAAGATGATCTCGGTCACGTCTTCTTTAATACCGGGAATACTGGAAAATTCGTGAAGCACGCCTTCGATCTTGATATTAGTAATTGCCGCGCCTTCCAACGAATTCAATAATATCCGGCGCAAACTATTGCCAATGGTGTGCCCATATCCGCGTTCAAATGGTTCAGCGATGAATTTACCGAAAGTATCAGTGGCAGTCTTTTTATCCAACTCCAACCTCTTCGGCATTACAATGGGACTTAACTTCATATTTCCTCCTATTTCTATAACGAATCAAGCTTTGATATGTTTGAACCCCTGCCTGCTGGCAGGCAGGTGGGTAATCGTTTTATTTACTTCGAATACAATTCAACGATCAGCTGTTCATTGACCGGATAAGACAATTCTGTGCGATCCGGTAACTTGGTAATAGTGCCTATCAGGGAATCTTTATTCAGATCCAGCCAAGAAGGCAATCCTCTTTCTACCGCTACTTTCTGACCTTCTTGAACTGCGACATTACCTTTTCTTTTTTCGGTGACAGTAACTTTATCGCCAACCTTCACAATGTAGGATGGTATATCCACTTTTTTGCTGTTAACCAGGATACCACCGTGGGTAACCAGCTGCCTGGCACCGGTCCTGGAAGTTGAGAAACCTAGACGATAAGCCACATTATCCAGACGCATTTCAAGCAGCCGCAACAGATTTTCACCGGTCAAGCCTTTCTTCTGGTCAGCTTTCTGGAAATACAGGCGGAATTGTTTTTCCATCAATCCTGATATCCTGCGGGCTTTTTGTTTTTCCCGTAATTGGGTTTTATAATCAGACATACCAAACGAGCGTCTTTTACCTTGCTGTCCCGGAGGGGTTGCTTTCTTATCTACCGCGCATTTAGCCGAATAACAGCGGGTCCCCTTCAAGAATAATTTTACTCCTTCAGCACGGCACAACCTGCAAACTGCACCAATAACTCTGGCCACAAACTCCTCCTTAGTATTGAAACTGCGAAAAAAACTTAATGCGATGATATGTTAGTACCTGTCATCGTATCATCTTATAATCGTTTTATACTCTGCGTTGTTTCGGTGGACGGCAACCGTTATGGGGGATCGGGGTAACATCTTTAATCATATTTACTTCCAAACCCGCCGCCTGTAAAGCACGAATAGCTGTTTCACGTCCTGAACCAGGGCCTTTTACTAGAACAGTGACTTCTCTCATTCCTTGTTCCACTGCTTTTTTTGCCGCTGCTTCCGCCGCCATTTGGGCCGCGTAAGGAGTACCTTTACGGGAACCCTTGAATCCCTGCGACCCGGTCGAACACCAAGCTACTACGTCGCCTTTCATATCCGTAATACTGATGATCGTGTTGTTGAAAGTCGCTTTGATATGAGCAACGCCTGAAGCCACGTTCTTCAAAATTTTCTTCTTTTTAACAACCGGTTTTCCGCTGCCTGGCGCTTTTTTTTCTTCTTTTTTTGGTAGTTGTTGATCAGTCATTATGCTTATGCTCCTTTAGCTGGTGACTTAGACTCTTCTTTTACTTTGACCGCGCCGACAGTTTTACGCATACCGCGTTTTGTACGGGCATTGGTTTTAGTGCGCTGACCCCGTGAGGGTAGGTTCCTCTTATGACGGTGTCCCCGATACGCGCCAATTTCTATTAACCGTTTAATATTATTAGCTACATCACGACGCAATGTTCCTTCTACTTTGTAGTCGCGCTGGATGATGGTTTTAAGCCGGTTAATTTCTTCTTCAGTCAAGTTTTTAACCCTGGTATCGGGATTGACTTCAGCTTCCGCCAAGATCTTCTTGGAAAGAGCTAACCCTATACCGTAGAGATAGCCAAGTGCCACTTCTATCCTTTTATCTTTGGGTAAGTCTACTCCTATAATTCTCGCCATCTAAATCTCTCCTCCTGTATGGATTAGCCTTGTCTCTGGTTATGCCGGGGATTGGTGCATACAACCCTGACGATACGTTTTCTCCTGACAATTTTGCACTTTTTGCAAATAGGTTTAACTGAAGCGCGAACTTTCATGAGCAAATCCTCCCGAAATACAAATTCTAAATTCGAATATCTAAATTCTAAAAAATATTATTCTTACTTCACCCGGAAAATGATCCGGCCGCGGGACAGGTCATACGGTGAAAGTTGGACTTTCACTTTGTCACCAGGCAGAATCCTGATAAAGTTCATGCGCATCTTTCCGGAAATATGCGCTAAGATCTTATGCCCATTTTCCA
>JAQUQP010000058.1 GCA_028716025.1 bacterium
TCGGAAGCTTGAGTTGGCATGGACTCTTTACCTCCCGCCTGGCGGGAGAACTCAAGCGAGATAGAGAGCGATTTCCGCGCCGGGGAAATCGACTCGTTTTTCGGAATGACTCAGCGAGACAGCGAGCCGATACACCTTAAATAACCAGTTCACTGATGCGCAGAGATTAAAGAGGATTATATGCTAAAAATAGGATTGACGGGGAATATTGCATCTGGAAAGTCAACTGTGGCGAAGGTCTGGGGAAAAATGGGGGCCAAGGTCATTGATGTGGATGAATTGGCTCATGGCCTGTACCGGCCAAGGACCAAGGTCTGGCAACAGGTGGTTAAAGCTTTCGGCAAAGGGATAGTGAAAGCTGATAATACTATTAACCGGGCTGTTCTAAGAGAAATAGTCTTCCCTGATAAGAAAAAAATGAAAAAATTGACCAGGATAATGTATCCGGCTATAGTAAAAGAACTTGCCAAGCAGATGGCCGCTGCCAAATCTAAAGTAGTAGTAGCTGATATGGCTGTATTGTTCGAGGCCAAGGCTGAAAAGCTGTTTGATAAGATAGTAGTAGTGCGGGTGTCCCAATTTAACCAGCTCCAACGCCTGACCGAGGAGCGTAATCTCACCCGTGAGCAGGCTATGGACCGAATCAACTCAATGACCTTCCCTGGGGAAAAGATATCTGCCTGTGATTATATGATCGACGGCGACCGACCACTGGCTGCCTTCAAGGTGAATGCAGGTGCTTTGTTTGAACACATCATTACTGTTGATAAAATTAAAGCGGATTAAGGAGTTTAGGGGGAATAAGATGAGTTATGAACATCAATGGCAAGAATATAAAAAGCGGCGAAATCTATTCTGGATTATTTGGTTAACATATTTACCAGGAGTATTAATAATTGGCTATCCTCTCGGAAAGTTCTTTAGATCAGAAACACCATTTATTATACTCGCAGTAGTTTGGATGGTCTTCTTTATAATTGCAGGTACCCGATTTTCTTATTGGAAATGTCCAAGGTGTGGTAATTCGTATTTTGCTAAATGGTGGTATGCTAATCAGTTTGTTCGTAAATGCGTACATTGTAAGCTTCCAAAATGGGCAAATGAAGATCCAGATAAACCAGAAATAATAAATCAATAATAGGTTTCTGGCAAGAGTCCTTTTCGTAGCGAGAGATTATATTTTTGAGCGAGACAATGAACGAGTAACGAAGCTTATCAGAGATAAGTTAGGAGCGAGTGAGGCAGGGGCAGCCAAAAAGATAAGGCCGCAGTAGAAAAAGGATTTTTGACAGAGACCTAAAAATTAGCTTGACGAATCAGGGTTTTTCAGCTATAATTAATATAAATACAAATTGCAATACTGCTTTTTTCACCTACAGGAGTTCTCTCCATTTGCAAGCAATTCTTAAAATTCCTAAAAAATCATTAACCGACAACCTATTGTAGTTAATTTAGGTTTTTAGCATTATTATTATTTACTAGGAGGAAGTGTTTATGGAAAATGGCGCCGCTTTAGATATGGCTGCCTTGGGCAAGAAGACTATATCCGATTTAACGGACATAGCCAAAGAACTAAAGCTTGAATCAGTCAGCGGACTGAAAAAGCAGGAGATCATCTTTAAGATCCTACAGGCGCAAACCGAGAAGAATGGTCTCGTTTTTGACGAAGGCACCCTGGAAATACTGCCGGATGGCTTCGGTTTTTTACGTTCTCCCCAGTATAACTATTTGTCCGGGCCGGATGATATCTATGTATCTCCCAGCCAGATACGCCGTTTTGACCTGCGCAAAGGTGATACTATCAGCGGCCAGGTACGCCCGCCTAAGGAAGGCGAACGTTATTTTGCCCTGTTAAAGATAGAGGCAGTCAATAGTGCCAATCCCGAAGATATAAAGAAAAGAATATTATTTGATAACCTGACCCCGCTCTATCCGCAACAGAAGATTAAACTGGAAACCACACAGGAAGAAATATCCATGCGCATTATGGATATGTTCACTCCGATCGGCAAAGGGCAAAGAGGCTTGATCGTCTCGCCACCCCGCGCCGGTAAAACGATCCTGCTGCAAAAGATAGCCAATGCTATCAGTACCAACCATCCGGAAGTAGCGCTGATCGTGCTTTTGATCGACGAGCGGCCGGAAGAAGTGACAGATATGCAGCGGTCAGTAAAAGGGGAAGTGATCTCTTCTACTTTTGATGAACCTGGTGAACGGCACATTCAGGTAGCGGAAATGGTCATAGAGAAGGCGAAAAGACTTGTCGAACAGAAGAAAGATGTGGTAATATTATTAGATAGTATAACCAGGCTGGCCAGGGCATATAATGCTACGGTACCACCCAGCGGCAAAGTCTTGAGCGGTGGTGTGGATTCCAACGCCTTGCAAAGACCCAAACGGTTTTTTGGCGCTGCCCGTAACATTGAAGAAGGAGGCAGCTTGACTATTATAGCGACAGCACTGGTAGAAACCGGTTCCAGGATGGATGAAGTCATTTTTGAAGAATTTAAGGGTACTGGTAATATGGAAATGATTCTGGATCGCCGGCTGGTTGATAAGCGTGTGTTCCCAGCCCTGGACATTAATCGGTCTGGTACGCGTCGCGAAGAATTGCTGCTCAGTGAAGATGAATTGAACAAGGTCTGGATCTTGCGTAAAGTGCTCAGTCCGCTCAATGTCGTGGAAGCGATGGAACTGGTCGCTGAAAAGACACGCAAAACTAAGTCCAATAAAGAATTCCTGAAATCAATGGAGTTTAATGGAAAATAAAACAAACGATTACACTGTAATCGCATTCTAAAGGAGGAAGACGTTCATGAAAGAAGGAATACATCCAGAGTATAAGGAGACTGTGATCAAGTGCGCTTGCGGAGCCACTTACCCGACACGGTCAACCAAGCAAAACATTCACGTAGAAATCTGTTCCGCTTGCCATCCGTTCTACACTGGTAAGCAGAAGTTGGTAGACACCGCTGGAATGGTGGAAAAATTCCAGAAGAAAATGGCTAAAAAGACCGGAGAAGTAAAGAGAGCAAAAGGGAAAAAGGCGAAAGCTGCGGCAAAAGAGAAAGTAAGTGCCAAGAAAGCAAAAAAAGAAACGCCTGCAGCTGAAACCGAAAAAAAGAACTCTTAGCTAATCCATATACGTACCAACAACAAGGACAGATGAACTCTGTCCTTGTTGTTTATTAGATACTATAGAATCAAGATTGGATTGTAGAATTCGATAAAAATCTCAGTTATTGGATAATAAGGAGCTCAAATTGACCGATACTAAAGAGATCAAAATTGGCGGACAAGCTGTCATGGAAGGCGTAATGATGCGGTCACCGCATTACTATGCCGTGGCTGTTCGTAACCCGCAAGGTGAGATCGTCATCAAAGCTGAGGAAGTAGGTTCCGTTACTAAAAGATATCCTTGGTTAAAGAAGTTTTTGCTGCGGGGAATAGTGGTTTTGGTCGAAAGCCTAGTTCTGGGAGTCAAAGCTTTGAATTATTCTGCCGATGTTCAGATGGTTGAGTTGCAGGGGGATAAAAAGAAAGATAATACCTGGATGTGGATCGGTACTTTTACCTTTGCCTTTACTTTTGGTATCGGTTTGTTCGTTATCGTGCCTTATTTCATTACTGCTAAGCTGGTGAGCTATGGCTTCTGGTTCAATGTGATAGATGGCGTGATCAGGATACTATTCTTCATCGGCTATATCTATGCTATTAGCATGATGTCTGATATCAGGCGGGTGTTCCAGTATCATGGCGCGGAACATAAAGCTGTATTTGCCCATGAAGCTAAAGAAGACCTAACCGTGGAAAATACCAAAAAGTATTCTCCGCTGCACCCACGCTGCGGTACGGCGTTTTTAATGGTGGTAATGGTCGTAGCGATCATTGTATTTTCGATTATACCGGTCAGTAAAGAATGGCCCAAAATATACCAAACCCTGGTTAAAGTAGGCATACGTATTATCTTTATTCCCCTGATCGCGGGATTGAGCTATGAGATTATTAAATGGGCGGACCGGAAGAGAAATAGGTTCACCAATATGCTGATCGCTCCGGGATTGTGGCTGCAAAATCTGACCACTAAAGAGCCGGATGATAAACAACAGGAAGTAGCGATCGCGGCACTCAAGGAAGTACTACGTTTAGAAGCAGAAAGAGCCGAAGTAAGTAATGATGACATTGAAGTTGTCCCTTAAATAAACGAATGATTCGAATACCAGCGAATAGCTCGAATAAGAACATTCGTGTAATTCGTATCTTTTCATTCGCGTAATTCGCAGAAAGGTTTCAAATGTTAGATAAATTAGAAAAAATAAAACAAAGATATGAGGAATTGAGCCACTTGCTTTCCAACGGGACAGTGAGCGGGCAGGATTTCCAGAAATTGGCCAAAGAACATGCCAGTATGCAGAAAACAGTGGTCAAGTATACGGAATATACTAAAGTCCTGGCTGAGTTAAAACACGTTCAGGAACTAATGCAGGGCCAGGATGAAGAAATAAAAGCCCTGGCGCAGGAAGAATTGCCTGAAGTTAAACGGCAGAAAGAAATCCTGGAAAAAGAGCTCACTATGCTGCTGATACCCGCTGACCCTGATGACCCGAAAAATATTATCATGGAAATACGGGCCGGTGCCGGAGGTGAAGAAGCAGCTTTATTCGCGGCTGAATTATACCGCATGTACACAAAGTATGCCGGCAAGATGGGCTGGAAAGTGGATGTTTTGGATTCCCATGCGACTGATAAGAATGGTTTCAAAGAAGTAATTTTTAATATCAGCGGTACGGACGTATATAAACACCTGAAATTCGAGAGCGGTGTGCACCGGGTACAACGGGTGCCGGAAACCGAAGCGAGCGGCCGGGTTCATACATCTACGGTCACCGTGGCAGTATTACCGGAAGCCGAAGACGTGGATATCAAGATAAATCCTGAAGACCTGCGCATTGATACCTACTGCGCTGGCGGGCCAGGCGGGCAGTGTGTGAATACAACGTATTCAGCCGTTCGCATTATCCATATCCCCACAGGTTTGATCGTGCAGTGCCAGGATGAGCGTTCCCAGATCAAAAACCGGGCTAAAGCCATGAAAGTGCTGATGGCCAGGTTGTTAGAGCGTGAGCGGGAAGAAAAGGATAAAGCTTTATCACAAAACCGCAAATCGCAGATCGGTTCGGGTGATCGCAGTGAAAAAATACGGACTTATAATTTCCCTCAAGACCGGGTCACTGACCACAGGATAGGATTATCCTGCCACAATCTCCCGACGATCATGGAAGGCGAGATCGATGAACTGATCAACGGAATGATGGCGGCGGAAGAAGAAGCGAAACTAAAACAATTGCGGGAACGTAAAGAATGAATATTGGTTCATCATTGGATTGGGGAACTGATCAACTGGCGCGGGCCAAGGTGCCTGAGCCGGCGTTGGAAGCACAATTACTGCTTTCCCAAATCTTGCGGCTGAAAAAACTTGACTTGTTCCTGAAAAAAGAAAAAGAAGTAGCGAAAAAAGACCTTAGTAATTATAAAAAATTTATTACTCAACGGTGCCAGAGAATACCAACCAGCTATATCTTGAAGAATGCGCAGTTTTATGGATTGGACCTGTTTGTCGATAAAGGAGTACTCATTCCCAGGCCAGAGACAGAGTTGCTGGTAGAGGAAATAATAAAAGAAGTTAGCGAAGTCCGGGTCACGAATTGGCGAGTTGAGGGTAGAAATCCAAGAATTTTGGAGATCGGGGTGGGGAGCGGAGCTATAGTTGTGGCCTTAGCCAAAAACCTTAACCAGGCCAGTATAGTCGGTACAGATACCTCGGCGAAAGCGCTCAGGATCGCCAGGAAAAATATTAAGAAACACCAGGTAGAAACACAGGTTAAGCTGATCAGGGGCAGTTTATTTGCCAGGTTGAAAGAAAAATTTGATTTTATTGTCTCTAATCCACCCTATGTCAATGCAAAAGATTTTTCCTTGTTACAACCGGAAGTAGGATATGAACCGAAAGCCGCTCTTTACGGCGGGAAGGACGGGCTGGATTTTTACCGCAAGATAGTGCCTCAGGCCAGGTACTATTTACACCCCGGGGGAATCCTAGCCTTTGAAATAGGGTACGGCCAGGGTAGGAAAGTAAAGCAACTCTTGGAAAAAGAAAGCCTATTTAGGAGTATTGAGATTAAAAAAGATTATGCTGGAATCGAAAGAATAATATCAGCAAAGAGCAAATACTAAATTCTAAATCCGAAATTCTAAACAATCTCCAAAATTCAAAACGTTTAGAATTTTTAAATTAGGATTTGTTTAGGGTTTAGAAATTAGAATTTAGGATTTGAGGTAATTTATGGACAAAATAATCATCACCGGCGGGAAAAAACTTAAGGGCGAGGTGACTATCAGCGGCAGTAAAAATGCCACTTTGCCGATACAGGTAGCGACTTTACTGACCGATGCCGAATGTACCCTGCTTAATGTTCCGCAGCTCCGTGACATCAAAACGATGAATGATGTGCTGCGGGCTATGGGCATGAACATAAAAGAGAATAAGGATAATTTCATTTATCAGGCTAAGGGTAAATTGAAGAATATGGCTCCGTACGACCTGGTCAAGACTATGAGAGCTTCGGTCCTAGTAGTAGGTCCTTTGCTGGCCAGGCTGGGTGAAGCTAAAGTGGCTTTGCCGGGCGGTTGTGCTATCGGGCTTCGACCGATCAATATACATTTGGATGGTTTCAAAAAATTGGGAGCTAAGGTAGAGATCAAAGAAGGGTATGTGACTTTAAAAGCAAAAAAACTGGTCGGCAACCGTCTGAACCTGGATTTTCCCAGTGTCGGGGCAACAGAGAACCTGATGATGGCCGCTGTCTTGGCAGAAGGCAGGACTGTGGTCGGGAATGCCGCCAGGGAGCCGGAGATCGTGGATCTGGCTGATTTCCTGAATACCCTGGGAGCGCAAATAAGCGGAGCAGGGACCGGGGTGATAACCATAAATGGGGTAAGAGAACTAGGTGGCGGTGAACATGCCGTAATTCCTGACCGGATCGAAACCGGAACATTCATGGTAGCCAGCGCTATTACCGGTGGCGATATCCGTATAAAGAATGCCCGGCTTGACCATTTAACCGCGTTGGTAGAAAAACTTAAACTGACCGGGGTGGAGATAGAAGAGCAGGATGGCGACATTTTGGTTGACGGGTCGCCAAAAATTAAACCTGTGGAAGTAGAGACCATGCCTTATCCCGGTTTCCCGACAGACATGCAAGCCCAGGTAATGAGCTTGATGTGTATCACTCCCGGCACGAGTATTTTCACGGAAACTATCTTTGAGAACCGGTTTATGCATGTCGGCGAGCTGCAAAGAATGGGAGCGGATATCGTTCTAAAGGGAAACAGCGCTTTTGTCCAGGGAGTAAAATTATTGAGCGGAGCCCAGGTTATGGCGACAGACTTGCGCGCCAGCGCAGCTTTGATCCTGGCTGGATTAGTAGCCAAAGGGGAAACAGAGATATCCCGTATCTATCATTTGGATCGCGGTTATGAGCGGATTGAAATGAAATTGGCAAAATTAGGCGCAAAAATTAGAAGGATAAAGGAGTAATTTTCGCTATTTTATGGTATAATATTACAATCAATATTTTGATGGAGTAAACATGGAAAATGTTGAGAAAATGGTAAGAGCTATATTAGAAGAGGTGAAAAAGGACGGGGACAAAGCCCTATTGAAGTTTACCAGGGTCTTTGATGGATTTTCTCTGACCCAAAAATCTCTTCGTATACCGGAAGAGGCATTAGAAGAAAGTCTTAACCGGGTGTCAGTTGAGTTTAAACAGGCAGTTTTAAAGGTAAAAAAGAATATTGAGATTTTTCAACGCAGGGTCTTGCCTAAATCCTGGTCAATAACTCATGGCGGCGTGACCTTAGGTGAAAAATATACGCCGGTAGAGAGTGCCGGTTTATATATCCCTGGCGGTAAGTTCCCATATCCTTCTACCGTATTAATGACCGCGGTGCCGGCGCAGGTAGCCGGAGTAAAAAGGATCGCCATGGTGACTCCTCCCGGCAATGTGACCCATGATGTATTGGCTACTGCAGCCATGTGCGGGGTAAAGGAAGTTTATTCGATTGGCGGTGCGCAAGCTATTGCGGCTTTAGCCTATGGGACCGAAACAATACCTATGGTTGATATGATTGTCGGTCCGGGAAACATGTATGTGGCTATGGCCAAGAAACTGGTATATGGAAATGTCGGTATTGATTCCATTGCCGGGCCTAGTGAAGTGATCATTATTGCGGATGATTCAGTCCGTTCTGAATATGTTGTTTCTGACCTGATGGCCCAGGCTGAACACGCCAGCGGATCAGAAGCGTTATTACTCACTGGATCTAAAAAATTGGCTGATGTTGTCAAACTTAAGATTGGCCGGTTCCCTAATGTTAAAATTAAGGTGATCAAGACGATGGAAGAGATCATCGCCTTGACCAATGCTCGGGCTCCTGAACATGTGGAAATATTGACCCGGAACGCGCGTACGTTGAGTAAGAAGATCACTAACGCCGGCGCTATTTTTATCGGCTATTATTCCCCGACAGCGGTGGGAGATTATTATGCCGGTCCGAGTCATGTGCTTCCAACCGGGGGTACGGCCCGTTTTTCCAGCGGCTTATCCAGCGCTGATTTTATGAAACATTCCAGTATTATCGAATATACGCAAAAAGCATTGGGCAAAGCAGCCCAGGATATCATTTCACTGGCTGAAAGAGAGGGTCTTAAGTTCCATGCTTCCAGCGTGATCCAAAGAGGCAAAAAGTGAACCCAGTTAGACCTTTAATAAAGATAAAAAATATTCGGATATCTAAACAGAGCAGTAATAAGTCCTGTTTTATATATTTTTATGGAGGTCTAGCAGGGTGAAAATAAATATCCAGGGGTTGGTACGGCCAGAGCTTAGGACATTGGAGCCGTATTTTGTGCCGGAAGTGAGCTATGATCTTAAACTGGACGCTATGGAAAATCCCTATGACCTGCCGGCGGATCTGAAAAGGAATATCTTACAGAGAATAAAGCAAATATCCTTCAACCGTTATCCGGATGCCAAAGCTTTGAACCTGCGCAAGGCCGTTGCCGGGTATTTGAAAGTGTCACCTGAAGAAGTGTTACTGGGCAATGGTTCGGATGAATTGATCCTGGCAATACTACTGACTTTCGGAGGTTGGGGCAAACGAATAGTGTATCCGGTCCCAACCTTTACTGTTTATGGCATACTGGCGCAAATAACCGGTGGGATCAAGAAAGAAGTGTTCCTGGAAGAAGACTTCCAGTTGAACGCGCGGAAAATACTGAAAGAGTATCCTGACGTGGTATTTATCGCTAATCCCAATAATCCTACCAGTAATTGTTTTAATAAGGATGAGATCCTTGAAATAGTGGAAAAATCCAGGGGGATCGTAGTTATTGATGAAGCCTATTTTGAATTCTCTAACCGGAGTTTCATTTCCCAGATCGCTAATTATGAAAATATCATTGTCCTGAGGACTTTATCAAAGGCTTTTGGCCTGGCCGGATTGAGGGTGGGGTATATGGTAGGCAGTCAGGAAGTCATCAAAGAAGTAACTAAAGTGAAACTACCCTACAACGTGAATGCGCTAAGCCAGGCAGCCGCCGAGATCATGGTAAAAAGTAGCAAGAGGATCAATAAAACCGTGGATATCATCAAGGCGGAACGGGCGGTCATGATGGAAGAATTGAAAAAAATAGTTTCTCCATACCCCAGTGAAACTAATTTTATTCTGTTTTCCTGCAATCAAGCACAGGAACTGTATAAGTACCTGCTGAAAAAGAAAATATTGATCAAAGTTTTTAGTGAAAGCTACCTGCGGGATTATTTACGGGTGACTATAGGTACTCCGCCGGAAAACAGGAAATTTCTGACTGAGGTTAAAAACTTTATGAGAGGGAAAAAATGATTAAACGCACTGCGGCAATAAAACGCGATACCAAGGAAACTAAGATACAGCTAAACCTGAACATTGACGGCCGTGGGGATTATAATATCAAAACCGGCATCGCTTTCCTGGATCATATGCTTGGTTTGTTCGCTAAACATGGCCTGTTTGACCTGGAGATCAAAGCCAAAGGGGACCTGGATGTGGATATTCATCACACCAATGAAGATGTGGGTATTTGTCTGGGGCAGGCTTTTGACCGGGCCTTGTCTGACAAAAAAGGAATTAAACGGTTTGCCGGGGCAGGTGTCCCAATGGATGAAGCTTTAGCCAGGATCACGCTGGATATCAGCGGACGGCCATCGCTCTATGTCACTGTTGATAAAACAGTCAAGTTACCTTTACGCGATAAAAAAGGTTATAGCTTTGAAGATGCCAAGCATTTCTTGCGTTCATTTTGCCAGCATGCCGGCATTAACGCGCACATTGATATTTTAGCCGGGGAAGATCTGCATCACATACTGGAGGCGCTGTTTAAGGCGCTGGCCAGGGCATTGGATACTGCAACTAAGATCGATCCAAGGATTAAAGGGATACCGAGTACTAAAGGGAGGATCTAGTTGATAGTTGATAGTTGATAGAAAAAGCTTCTTTTGTTTGTTCTATCAACTACCAGCTCCGATGTTTCATCGGAGCGTTCAATCAACAATCAACTGCATTAAAATGATTGCCATAATCGATT
>JAQUQP010000059.1:0-8525 GCA_028716025.1 bacterium
TCCATGATTCGGCACCTCTATCACGTCTGCCTTCTCCCCGGCCGGGATATTTCCGTCACTGGTAAATAAAAAACTCCTGTCTTTATAGACCAACTTGGTCATCAGGCACTGGTTCTCACCAGGGATAATCTCCATTCGCAAATCTCGATTAAAACTGATCATCTCCCCGCCTTGCCACTCTTGCAAATATATCTTCTTATCCTTTACCTTAGCCAATAATTCCCGCATATAATCTTGTTGTAGTCCCGGTGCATCCAGGACCGGAATGATCACCTGCCGCACCTTGAATTTATCCAACACTGCCAATAATCCCTGCACGTGATTGTAATGCGGATGCGTTAATATTACTGTATCCAGGGAGATTATCCCTTGGTCCCATAGATAAGGGGCTACTCTCCCCATACCTCCGCCGCCATCTATGAGCACAGTTGCCTGATCAGGCAACTGCACCAAGATGCTATCCCCTTGGCTGACATCAATGAACGACACTGCTAACGGCCGTAAGACAGCCTGCTGTACCACGACATTTACTATCAAGCACCCAGCTATGCTATAAGCCAAGTACTTAGGCCGATACCCTGCCCGCCACCACCACAACGCGCCATAATACAGTGCCAGCACTGCTATTCCCGGAGTTACTACGTAGATAAACGCATACGGGAACCGGTCAAAAAACCTCACTATGGACAATAGCAATAACAGTAAATAATGATTTAGCTGTATGACCAAGTTGCCCAAGGGAGCAAACAATAACCTTAAGAAATACGCGGCAAAACCCACTCCAGTGATAACTCCTACCAACGGCACAACCGCCAGGTTCGTAAGAGGCGATATCAGAGAAAATTTATGGAAATAGAACATGATCAGCGGAGTTACTGCGGCTTGCGCTCCCAGGGTGACGGCCAAACTGCCGCCAACAATTTTTCCCAGCGGCTTCAACAAATCCATTAGCTTGGGAGTAAGCAAAATGATCCCCAGGGTCGCGGCAAATGAAAGCTGGAATCCGACATTGAACAGACTGCCGGGATCATAGAGCAATAATATCATCGCGGCCAGGCATAGGCTATTGAGCATATCCCGGTCCCGTTCCAGTATCACTGCTGCCAGGCCGACGATAGCCATGACTACAGCCCGATTTACACTGGCCTGCGAGCCAGTCACCTGGGCAAAGATCACCAGGATAAATATTAACACCAAAGAAGCCTGCTTTTTCTTCAGCCGGAATAACACTGTCAGCACAAAAAAGAAAATAACCGCTACCATACCGACATTCAAGCCGCTCACAGCCAGGATATGCATCACCCCGGTATCGGCGAACATATCTTTTATTTCCCGGGATATTTCTGTTTTTTCACCAAGCATAATGCCCCGCAGCAGCGCCGATAAATCCGCTGGCAGGCCATAGCTTATATTGCCGGCCATATTTTGTTGCAGCGCTTTTATCCAGGGGCTTTGTACCGGTTTCGCCGAGACAGTCATAACCGGATGCCACCACCAGTTGGCCAGCATTATTATGCTCATATAGATTAGAGTGATCACTACCAAAGGCCGCAACTAATACTCCTCTAAAAATAAAAAAACCAGAGCTATCTTTCAGCTCTAATTAATTGTTTAAAATCCCTATCCGCCTTAGGCGGATGTGAATCGTATTTATATCTTAAATCCTACTCCTATTTCCTTCATCTCCGCCACCAACGCATCGATCTCTTCTTTACTCGCCACCCCTTGTCCGATCTTGGTCTTTATATCTTCCAGTTTGAAAATGATCCGCTGTAAATGTTCACGATCCTTGATCATCTTCTGCTTGATCTCATTGGTCATATTATTAAACGCCATGGCAATTTCCTTAAACTCATCCCCTTTGCGCAGGGCCACTTTCTCAGTCAGATCCCCTTCAGCCACCTTGCTCATGCTCTTTTCCAGGTGGATCAGCGGACCAGCTACTTCATGAGAAATGAAAATACTGACCACTACAATGGCCAGTAATATCATGGGCAGGCTTTTTGTCAGCATCTGATTATATTTAGCTACCAGGTCCACGACATCTCCACTCCTGGTTTTGTCCAGGATAATGGTGCCGGCTTCATAATAGAGGTTCCAACCCACTATGGCTACTACAAATAGTATGGAAAATATCAATAACGCGGCATATTTGAATTGAAAGGTAGTTTTTACCAGGAAATTCTTTCTTCTTAGCATAGGCGCCTTTGTGGGGATTTAGTGCAGGACTTCATTTCTTTCTTTAGCAATAATACCTTTATATAGATGAGGACAAAGCTCGTACAACTTCTGGTAAGCCTCGTCTAATTCGACGTATAGACTTTCTTGTTCCGTATGGCTCCGCTCTAACTCTTCTTCCAGCTCCCGGATCTTATCTTCTAAAACCCTGGACGTTTTTATTTTCGTCCTCCATTCTGCTATGAGTTATTCACTCGCTGCGATTTTCAAACAACTTCAGTATTATATTAATACTATGTTAAAAATTAGTCAAGAAAAATATTATTTATCGTTTTACTATTTCATTGCCAGCAGGCGCTTATTCGCTTCCTTGGCCCACGGGCTCTTGGCATATTTATCAACTATGAGCTGGTACATTTCCTTGGCTTTGGCCGCGTCTTTCAGTTTGACATCATATGTCGCGCCCATCGTCATGATCCACACCGGCGCCTCCGGCGATTGTGGATATTTGGTCATCATCGTGTTCAACACTGCCAGCAAGTCTGCCCAATCACCCATGCGCATATAAATTTCGGCCAGGAGATTGCCGGCGCCGTACGCTGCCTGCGGCATATCAATCGCGTTTGCGATCAACTTTTTGTAATCCTGTATCGCTTGCTGATAGGCTTTTTCCGCATTGGCTTTGTCTTTCACGCTTAAATAGTAATTAAGTAAAAACGCCGGTATTTGCAGTCCGGCTTTGGTATCAGGATATTTATCAAACGCCTCCCGGAACTTAGCCGAAGCATTATTCCAGTCACCCATCTGCTGGTAGCAAGAGGCAATGGAAATAATTACTTTTGCCTGCAGATCTTTATTATCCGTATATAATGATTGGACCTGCTGGTAACTTTTGATCGCCTCAGCAAACTTCCCCTGGATAATGTATAAGTTAGCGATCAATAAATGCGCTTCGACCGCCTGCTCTGACTGCGGATACTTGGTAATAATATCCTTAAAATTGGCCATGGCCTTTTCAAACTTGAACGGCGGTATATTCTTGGCATCTTTAAAGATATCTTCGCTGTATTTAGCGGCCCAGTAAAAAGCTTTTTCCGCTTTGTACTGCTGAGAGCATCCCGTAACAAAAAAACAAAGTAAAAATATAATAAGAAGATTCTTATATTTAGAATCTGTGGAATCTCTTTTAAAAATCTGTGTGATCACTTTCGTAATCTGTGTAATCATGAAGCTTTAGCTTCTTTCACGCTAAGATATAAAATGGTCGCGGATACGGCAATGACGGTATTGACCAGGAAAGCGATCAATATTCCCGCCCCTAAGATGACCAGGCTCATTTCCGGGAAGACCTTATCCATCAATCTCGGTATAAACACCCTGGAGATCACCGCCACCATATAGAACAGCACCGGTACTAGTACCAATAGCACTGAAGTGATAAAATAATGGAACACGGTCTTGATCGATACACCAGTGGCCCGCCAAAAACCCATATTCTCTATAATGATCACCACCGGAGCATACATAAACAGCGTTTCGATAGCGATACTGAAAACTAAATTAAAGAAGGCCAGCCCTACGCTCCACCTGAGTTGTCCCATCTTGAGAAAATAGCCATTGCCTGCCTCCAGCCGGCTTTTAATGAAATTACCGGAGAAATGCTCTACCAGGTAAATAATAATGAACGTCACCAATGTATAAGCTAACAACGGTAAATACCGGTTAAAAGCTATTTTGAAGTTCTTGCCAAAACGCATGCTCATGCCTTTAGCTTCCTGATTATACATGGATATGGCAATACCAGTCAATAGTGAGCCAAACAGCACCCCGGCAATGATCTGCCAAATGCGGAATATTTGCGGCAAAACCAATAAATGTGACGGGTAATGTAGAGCCGCTTCCCTGTAGAAAGCCCTGATCGGCTGGGCTAGGACCAGACTCACCGGCGGTTGCGGCGCCAGGTATAAAACTATCAGGCCCAGTAATTCGATCAGGCCCAAATACAAGAAGGGCTTAAATAAAGAAGGATACTTCCGAAGATTCTGGAAGGTCGCTTTTACTACTGATCCGTAAATTTTCATGCTTTTTATTATCGACATATTTGTATTATACCTTATTTTATTAAATCTGTCAAATATAAAAGGCAGAGAGTTACCCCTCTGCCTTCTATATTTTGTTATCCGTTCTTTCTACCAACAACAAACCACGAACGATTAACGGTTCTTTCTCCGCAGTCCAAGCAATCCGACAAGTCCGCTACCCAATAGCATCAACGTCCCCGGCTCAGGAACAGCAGGAGTAGCTTCATACTCTACAATATAACCCCGGTAATAAGTCGGTCCACCATAAGCCGAATTATCAGAATCGGCTGAGACATCATTCCACTTACCATTGTTCCAGAATTGCAGAACGTCTTCATCCGGATTATTGCTGCCATTATTGTTTGGTTCGCCGCCATTCCAATTGGTAAAACTCCAGGCTTCGCCAGTAACCCATTGCCATCCACCAGCTGGTTCCGGACCTTGAGGAGATTGAAATCCTCCCAGCAAATACCAAGAAGGAGCAGCTGTAGCCAGTACATTCGCCCACACCCAGTCATTTTCCGCCTGGCTGGTCAAGGTCGCCAGATAACCGTTAGCGCCGTTATAAACTTTGCTTTCGGCTTCTGTTTTTGCTACATCCCAATCATATTTCCCGGCAATGGCTTCATAAAAATGCCCATTCAAGGAATTATATACTACAAAACCAAAAGCTTGTGAGCTGATAGCCACCATAAGCATAGCTAATATCACTACATACTTTTGCATTATTTCACCTCCTCTCCATTCTATATATTCGAGTTTTGCTTAATAAAAAACGTGAGATCAACTTTCATTAATCTCACGTTTTCGTGTTAATTAAGGACATACTCAACGTATTTGATTTTGCTTTTCCTATCAACTATCAACTTCTTTTCCGCCGCATTGCTAGCATTCCAACGAGTCCCGTGCCCAGAAGCATCAATGTGCCTGGTTCAGGTATTACATTATCATCCGGTGGCTTTTCAGTGCCAAAACCATCCAGAAATACCAATCCGCCATGACCACCTAAACCGCAATCCCGCACGAAAAGATCGATCTTTACCTGGTCGCCTACATGCAATCCTGCCAGATCAATATCCGCGATACCAGTGCCATACCACATCTCACCCGCATCTCCTGTGGCATTGAATCCGATAGAGGTAAATCCTGTCTCATTAGCGCGATGATCTGCGGTATAGACCTCTGTCCACCCACTTCCGGTATTTTTCTGCAAAAGAGCGCTGAAATATGGCTGCTCTGCGTTAGTATGAGGGATATTATTGGTAGGTTCTTCCAATATCGCTCCCCATTTGAAATACAGGTGCAAGCCTGCATCCAGGTCAGCCTGGGTAACAGAATCTGTCTGTGAGGCGGTAGTCCAATGGGCATTATCTGTCTCATGCCCTACGCCGGGACTTCCTAATAACAAAGAGTAAGTTCCATAATATGGAATACCCGAAATCCAACCACTGGTATTATTGAACTGAGGTGTAAAGGACGTTATAACACTGTGATCCGCACCGCCATTCCAGCCACCTATTGTCCAACCTGTTGTATTCCCTGATTCAAACCCGCCATTGGTAAAAAGAGCATACGCCGGGGAAACAACTAAGATCAAAACTACTGTCAAAACCAAATACATCCACTTTCTCATCTTACTCACCCCCTTTAAATTTTGGGGGAGTTACACATCTTACTTTAAAGGGTAAACCGTATTGCAACCCCTCTTTTTTTGTTCAAGAACGATTACCAGCCAAAAAGCGCCAGCGGGCGCAGCACCGATTACAAAACTATCCGTTCTTTCTCCTCAGTCCCAGCAGTCCCACCAAACCCGTCCCCAGCAGCATAAATGTCCCAGGTTCAGGAATGGGATTAATATTCATGGTTCCTTTTAACAAAGTAGTATCATAATAGTCATACCCGGCAGGAGAAACTCCAAAATACAGATAATCATTCGCATTCATGGCAATACCGGCCAAATTAAAGACAGATCCATTATTACCGGATAGATTAGTATTCCAAAGAACAGATCCGTTTTTCTTGACAAAGACATTGATCAAGGGAGAATTGTTCGCTGCTCTAAATTCCCCGCTAAGATCAAAAAATGATGCCATGGTGGCTTTATAAGCCAAGACCGCGTATTCTGTGCCATAGGTCCAACCCTGTCCAGGATTACTGGCTGGATGCATTACGATCCACGTAGAATTATTGTCCTTATATAACAAAGGTACAGAAAATCCTTGTCCCGGAGTGCCAAACGAATATGCTCCTGTATCAGCCAGCTGTCTGTAACTGTTAGTACTGGGATTATACGCGTCGGCCCACAGGCTATTCTGCCCCTGAATATCAGGAAAACTGCTCCAGAGGTCCACAGTCATACCAAATACACTCTGTACCGCGTATAACGTAAAAAAAACCGTAATTAGCATTACTTTTTTCATCTTCATCTCCTCAACTCAAAACTGTATATTGCTCTTAAGAAGAACGGCTAACTGCGAACGATCTTTCTCTTTAATCCCAGCAATCCAACCAATCCCGTACCTAACAGCATTACTGTCCCCGGTTCCGGTATCGGATTCGAAGCTTCCCTTACTGCCCATTCTTCAAAACCAGCAGTATTAGGATTGTTAATTCCGAATTTCGAGTAAAGATAAACATATTTGTAGTTCCCGCCAAAGATCGTTTCCGGGAAATAGGCATACATATCACCCCAGCCTTGCCCATGATTCAGAGCATAGTCTAGTTTAATGTATTGATTCACGGCAGCGCTATCCAGTCTATAGATCAAAGAAGCGTCAGTTAATTGTAACACTCCGCTGGCATTGAATGTAGTTACTGATTGATTCGGGGTATTAGACAAAAACAGCTGGATATCATCTAAGGAAAGCAATCTGTCATTCCCGTTCTTATCTTGATTAATGTCCAACAAGAATTCACGATAAGTACCGCCAAATACTGACATTGATGGGACAGCGCTCAAAAGCAGCTCGCGGTTGAAATTATCAGAAGATCCATTGTTCAATACGCCATTCACGGTTGTATTATACGCCTCTATAATATCGAGATTACCACCCACTCCCACTTGCACGAATGAGTCAACATGACCGGTCCCGGTCGCTCTTAGATCAATTTGCTTAAACCAGGCTCCATCCCAATAAGCGGCTGCACTGGCAGTCGTCAGGTCCAGAGGAACAGCTCCTGCTGACTGCACTGCTACTGAAAAGATCAAGATCAATAAAAAACCTAAATAGACAAACATATTTTTCATGCTTTTCCCTCACCTTTTCTTTTACATTTGTATCGTACTATATAAACACAAAAAGCCGCGGAGAGTTATGCCACTCTCAGCAGCTTAAAATAAACAAAGTTAAATTAGCTGTTACCAAAATACTCATAAATTACTCAAACTTTTTGAGCTGCCATACGGTATCAGGGTGTTACCCCTGATACCGCACGGATCTTGAACCATATATCCACTATGTTGCTAAATATTATGCTTTCTTACCAAATCTTACTTTGCCATAACCGATCAAACCAACTAATCCTGAACCTAAGAGCATGAATGTCCCTGGTTCCGGAACCGGTGCGCCAGGATTAGGATTCGGCAATGTCCCGCCATTAACTGTAAGTGCTGACTTAGCCAGCGTCACAGCCCAGTAATCATAGCTATGAGTTGAGTCAATATCCATCCTTACCTGAAGTCCTGAGGCAATATCATCATAAAAGTTTGAACCCAAGGTAAAAGTAGAATATCCCCAACTATTATCTAAACCAACAAGACTGCCTAAAAAGGTCCAAGAACCACTGTCATAGGCATAAATATTATCAACTTCAGGATCGTAGGAAGCATTCGCGTCCACATCCCAAGCGCTAATATTCAGAGTAGCAGAGGTGATAGTACCACCGATTACGTTATGTGACCAACCCCAATCTTCATTATACCAGCGATAATACGGTGAATCATACGTTGATGCTTCATCCGGGCAGAAATAGCCTGTCGGGAACTCAACAACATCCACCACTGCATAAGCAGAAGTACTAAATACAAGTATTGCACCTAAAATAGCTAATAATTTTACTATCCGCATTTTCTCTCCTTTTTGTTTCAAGCTGCCATACGGTATCAGGGTATTACCCCTGATACCGTATAGACTGATCTAATTCATGGCCATTAACTAAATCTTAAGCCTTCTTACCGAATCTTGCTTTGCCGTAACCTAACAAGCCAAGTAAACCAGTGCCTAAGAGCATCAGACTGCCCGGTTCGGGAACCGCCGGAGCATAGGT
>JAQUQP010000059.1:8625-10620 GCA_028716025.1 bacterium
AGCCGTTGACACCATCATCAAACTAAACATTACCAATAAAATCGCCTTTTTCATTATTTCACCCCCTCTCTTTACTTACATTTGCATATGCAATCTGTAATTAGTTTTTATACATTTTTAAATTGATTACACAGATTAAAGTCTTGCTTTTACTATCAACGGTCTTTACCGTGCGCCTTTACCAGTCAGCATCACTACAAAGGTACCAAAGATGATCCTAAGATCCATTATTAAACACATCTTCCTTATATATAATAGGTCATAGTGGACCTTCTTCTTCACATCACTCAGGGTTGAGTCATAGTGTTGGCGAACTTGCGCCAATCCGGTAATGCCTGGTTTGATTCTCAGTCTCTTATTGTATTTTTTAATTGATTTATTCAAGATAGGTATGATCTGGGCTCTTTCCGGCCGCGGCCCGATCATGCTCATCTGTCCCAGCAGCACATTGATCAGCTGGGGCAGTTCATCCAAATGGGTCTTCCGTAAGAATCTTCCTACAGTTGTGATCCTGGGGTCATTTTCCTGGCACCAGACAGCGCCGGTTTCTTTCTCCGCGTCTATTTTCATGGTCCTGAACTTATACATGATAAAGGAACGGCCAAAACTCAGCCCGGTCCTGCGGTCAGCGCCACGGCTCTCTTTGCGTCTCTCGCTGTAGCGTTTATTTTCTCCTACTCTTTCCTGGTTGAAAAATATCGGCCCTTTAGAGGTCAGTTTAATCGCTATAGCGATCGCTATCCACAATGGAGCAGTGATAATTACAGCCAATCCGGCCATGACTATGTCCATTCCTCTTTTGATCTGCCTGAAAAATCTCCTGAAACTAGTCGCCAGCAAACCAAATATACCACTGCCAAAGAGCACCATGGTCCCGGGTTCCGGGACTGGATTCACATCAGCCGGCAAGGTCAAAACATCATTACCGCATTGCATAGTCCAGTGGACCTTCAAATTCTGTGAAGAGCCGCTATTCAGCCCCAAAGAGCTTAGCGGAATCCCTGCTTCCAGTACATAATGGGTATTTAATACACCGCTATAGACAAAATCTATCCAGTCAAAAGTACCAGATCCGCCATTCTTTATCTGCCATGGATTAGACGCGGCAAATTGGGAATAATATACATTATCCCAGTTAGCCAAAGTTAAATTCTTATACAATTTCGCTTTTTTGTTAACCGCATCATATTCCTTCACATCAATGCCGTATTCATATATGCCATCATTATTCAGGTCCAATCCTATATCCCCGGTATTGAACCAGGGATTGCCAGGAGCTGTGGCTCCGCCTATCGGAAATCCAGTGACAACTGCCAGGAAAGCGTTTGAGCCATTATTGTCAAAATAAATGGCTTCAGTGTCAAATTGATTGCCGTAATAGGAATATCCTGGCCCTACATACTGCCAGCCAGTCTGCGGACCCGCGTTGTCTTCGGTGATCACATCAATGTCTAATCCACCAGAAGGCAAATTAGTATTCAGATACCCCATTACTGAAGCATCTGCCACCCCGATATTCACACCCCAGTCACCCAATAATCCATCTACCATGTATGCCTGCGCAAGGCTGGCCACCAGAAGAGTTAAGCCAATTACTAAAGAGCATACTATTCTCTTCATTAATACCATCTCCTTCTTCTCCGGTTTTTCCGGTTCTAAATTCTTCTTTTTATCTGTGTAATCTCTTTCTTAATTTGCGTAATCGGTTTTAGATAAAATAAATACGTGAGATTAAGTGTTGGTTAATCTCACGGTATTCGTGTCAACTAACTTCCCCATTTATCGAACTATATAGTTGTTTTTAATGATTTTTTTTAGGATTGTCTTTTCAATTAAAATATTACCACAAATTACTTTTTTAGCAATTGCCTGAATCTACTTTTTACAGACTATTTTCTACCTGTTTTATTCTTTTTCCTTTTTTATCAACTACCAGCGCAGCGTATTATCAACTATTACTTAACCTATTTCATCTTCTCTGTCAACCAGAGCTTT
>JAQUQP010000060.1 GCA_028716025.1 bacterium
ATTATGATCAAATGCGCAAAAATGCGTCATCTGGAAATCAACCCATACGCCATCGCTGGATACAGTGCTCATAGCGCCGGTATCTTCCCATTTGTGGGTATCAGGATTGTAGTAACCGATGGGGATAGATGTTCCAGGGGCAAATCCTAAGGAGTTGGCAAAACGTCCGATCACTGGTTGGGTAAATTTTATTCTATCTGGCAATACTTTAAAGGCATAGGTAAATATCGTGGTGCGCGGCAAGGGAGACAGTAGTTCGCGGTCTTTCTCATACATGGTGGCCTGGACATTGATGCTGCTGACACCCTCAGGTAAGCAATTGGGCGGGAAAGTCAGTTGTAAGGTCCCGGCAGCGTTGCTGTGAGTGCCTCCGGCATTGGTGATAGTTGTCACTGCCGGATCAAGACGTTTTACATATATGACATCAACAGTTGTATTGCGTGTTGAAACTACGCGGATGGTGCGTTCTGAGGTTATGTACCCTTCTTTGGATATCAGAATGGTATATTGTCCGCTGCCAGGTGTAGGAAAGCGGAACTTGCCTGCGGCATCGGTTAGGAGTACTCCCTGGACCCCGGGGATGGTCAATCGTGCTTCAGATACTGCCAACTCGGTATCTGAGTCTATGACTTGCCCATGGATAAAGCCGGATTGCGGGGTGACTACCGGCGGTTCGGGAGGCGGTGGTGTTCTTTTAATGATGAAGGTTACTGGTTCGGATTTGGCTATCTGGTGTTTGCCTTTCTTATCTTTGTAGGCAAAGGCTTTGATTACATGCGATCCTTCGGTAGAGGAGGAAATGTTAATAGTGAAATTTGCACTGCCGTCTTTGTCCCGTTTGGACACATAGTATGAGGCTACCTTCTTATTATCTATCTTGAGCACTATTAACTGGGTCTTGTTATATAGATGTTTGTGTTTGCAGCGGTATGGGCCAAAAACTACTGTGACAGCTAAAGTGTTTTGATCAGTAGTAAAATTATTGACCGGCTGGGTAATGTCCACAAAAGGAGCAGGTTTGCAGGCATAGGCGTAAGAGCCAAGGCTCAGCAGGATAACGACCAACAAAAAGAATTTACCAAGCTTGGACATAAGGTACTCCTTTATGAAAAGGGATAAAAAAAACCAAACATACTTTTGGGTATGATTGGATTGCGGTTTTAAAATTATTTCTGGTCTTAACGCTCAATGCTGGACTCATAGAAAATATGTTCTTCTCTCTCGAACATACATTTTATCCTTCCAGCAACTTCTATTTAAAAATTAACACGAGAATCACATATTGTCAAGATTTAAATTGCACGCTACCTTTGCCGAGCAAGCCCTCAATTTCCTGCTGGAAGGCCAAGGTAGCTACAACCCGTACATTGCTATCCGGTGATACTACCACTTCACCGGCATGTGGAGTCTGTAAATGCAGATATACCGGGCACATACCCGGGTATTTGGCCATGGTCGCTTTCAGCTTGTCCAGGTAATCTTTCTCCATACCCACTGTCTTGATGTGTATTTGGATGGATTGGGTCAACCGTTCCCGGGCTTGTTCCAGGGGTATTATCCGGTCCAGTATCACCTGGGTTTCAGCGCGCCTTTTATCCAGCTGGCCACAGACGATCACTGTCTGGTCGGTTTTGACCAGGCTATTGATACTTGGATTATTATAATTATCAGGAAAGACCACAACCGGGATCTCGCCTTTCAGGTCTTCCAGCACAAAGACCGCCATTTTCTCATTCTTTTTGGTAAAAAGCATTTTAACTTTTTTAATAATGCCTCCAACCCTGATCGGTTGCTTTTCTGGTATATTGACAACTTCCTGCAGATTTGTTGTAGTATAAGTCTGTAATTCGTCGGCAAAACGGGCTAGCGGATGGCCGGTCATATAAAAACCAAGAACCTCCCGTTCTCCTTCCAGTAATTTGTTCTCATGCCATTCTTTATGGTGGATTTTTCCCGCCTCTGGGCGAGGCTCTTCCACCGGAAGATCATCCAGGAATGAGGTTTGTCCGCTAATGATATCCTGTTGGAGTACAGCGGCTTTTTGTATTACCCTTTCCAGGGTATCGAACATTTCCATTCTGGTGGCCCCCAGTTGGTCCAGGGCTCCGCATTTGATCAGGCTCTCCACCACTCTTTTATTGACCGCGTGCAGGTCCACTTTTTTACAAAAATCATAAAAACTGGTAAAAAGGCCTTCTTTTTGCCTGGCTAAAACCATCGAATCGATAGCTCCCTCGCCGATATTTTTCACCGCGGCCAGACCAAACCGGATACTATTCCCTTCCACTTTAAAATTCGCGAAACTGAAATTCACATGCGGGGGGCCGATACTGATCCCCATGTCTTTGGCTTCATCTATATATAGCACTATATCATCCTGGTTGCCTATTTCACTGGTCAGTAAAGCGCTCATGAATTCCAGGGGATAATGCGCTTTTAAATAAGCAGTTTGATATGCCAGATACGCGTAAGCAGCGGCATGAGATTTATTAAATCCATAGCCACCGAATTTATCCATCAAATCGTATAATTTTGTCGCCTTTTCCGCTTTTACTTTATTTTTGGCCGCACCTTCCAGGAATATCTTACGTTGTTTTTCCAGTTCCTCGGCTTTTTTCTTCCCCATTGCCCGGCGTAAAATATCCGCTTGCCCCGCGGTAAACCCGGCTACCGCCATGGCTATCTGCATCACTTGTTCCTGGTAAACAATGACACCATATGTTTCCTTCAAGATCGGCTCTAATATGGGCAGATCGTACTTTACCGGGACCTTCCCATGTTTGCGGCCGACAAAATCATCCAGCATACCGCTGCCCATAGGTCCCGGCCGGTACAACGCGATAAGCGCGATAATATCGTCCATACAAGTTGGCTGTATTTTGCGCACCAGGTCCCGCATACCGCTTGAATCCAATTGGAAGATACCCAAAGTCTGCCCGCGGCTGAGCAATTCATAAGTTGGCTTGTCATCCAGAGGTATTTTACTGATATCGATCTTGATCTGGCGGTCAACTGCCAGTGTTTTGCACGCTGAATCGATGACGGTGAGTGTTCTCAAACCCAGGAAATCAACTTTCAGCAAACCCATTACATCGGCCAGGGTTTTGCCGTCATATTGGGTAGTTATCTGGCCTTTCGAATTCTTACAGAGAGGAACATAATTGGTCAGTTCCTCTTTGGTGATCACGATCCCGGCCGCGTGCTTGGACGAATGCCGGGTCAAGCCCTCTAAAGTATACGCCACCTGGAATAACTGCTTCAGCTCAGGACTGGCATTCATATTTTTCTTAAGGTCCGCGTTTTGATTGGCTGCTTCAGCCAGGGTCATACCCGGATCATTGGGAATTAATTTAGCCAGGCGGTCAGCTTCATCCAAAGGGATATTCACTACCCTGGCTACATCCCGCACCACCAGCTTCGCGCCCAGCGTGCCAAAAGTGATGATCTGGGCCACATTCTTTTCACCGTATTTATTCCGGACATAATTAATGACTTCTTCCCGGCCGTCATCACTGAAATCTATATCCAGATCCGGCATACTGATACGATCCGGATTCAGGAACCTTTCAAACAGCAGGCCATACCGCAACGGGTCAATATCAGTTATCGCCAGGCTGTACGCGACTAAACTGCCGGCACCGCTTCCCCGGCCCGGGCCTACCGGAATATCGTGTGTTTTGGCATAATGGATAAAATCCCAGACGATCAGGAAATAGGCTGAATAGCCCATTTTCTTGATAACACTGAGCTCATAATCTATTCTTTTTTCGATCTCCGGGGTTACTTTCTCATAACGCTTTTTCAAGCCATCTTTGCATAATTTTTCCAGGTATGTATCCAGGTCATGACCATTGGGCACGGCGAATGCCGGCAAGGACACCTGGGAAAAGTTCAGTTCCAGGTGGCATTGATCCGCTATCACAACGGTATTGGCGCAGGTTTGCGGCACTTCGGCAAACAGTTTTTCCATTTCCTGCGGTGATTTAAAATAGAACTCGTTGGTAGAAAGACGCATCCGGTCTTCATCGGTGATCCTTTTGCCGGTACCGATGCACATCAATACTTCATGGGCAAACGAGTCTTCTTTACGCAGGTAATGTATATCATTGCTGGCGACCAAACCGACATTTTCACGCTTAGCCAGGGCGACTAATTCTTTACCTACCTTATGTTCTTCTTCCAGACCGTGATCCATTATTTCCAGGTAGAAATTCCCTTCACCGAATATCTGTTTATATTCAAACAAAGCCATCCTGGCTTGTTCCTGGTTATCCTGCAATAAACTGTTAGATATCTCTCCTTTCAAGCAGCCGCTCAAGGCGATCAGTCCTTTGCTGTATTTGGCCAAAACTTCCTTATCTATGCGCGGGCGGTAATAGAAACCCTCTAAAAAGGAAATAGTGCTTAATTGCAGGAGATTCTTGTATCCTTGAAGATCTTTAGCCAGAAGGGTTAAATGAAAAGCCGCTTCACCGATACCATTGGTGCTGCTGCGGTCAAAGCGGGACTTAGGAGCAATATACATTTCACTGCCAATGATCGGCTTGATACCATTCTTCATCGCTTCTTTATAAAACAGCACTGCCCCAAAAAGGTTCCCATGGTCAGTAATAGCTACTGCCGGCAGGTTCATAGTGCCGGCAGTCTTGACTAGCTTCTCTATGCTGATGGCCCCATCCAGGAGGCTATATTCCGTATGATTGTGCAAATGGACAAAATTAGCTTTTTTCATTCTATGATTTTAAGTCTCTTTGAGGTTTTTGTCAATTAAAAAAACCCCTGTGCGTTTCCACACAGGGGTTTTCGTATTTTCATCCAGCTTCCAGCTTCTAGCCTTCAACAGTTTTTATTATTTAATACTGCGGCATTTGTGGCATCTGCGGCATTTCTTTCTTGTCTTCCGGCTTGTCAGTGATCAAAGTCTCGGTGGTAAAGAGCAGCGCGGAAATACTGGCCGCGTTCTGCAGCGCGCTTCTGGTGACCTTCGCCGGATCAACGATACCGGATTTCACCATATCCACATACTCATTGGTTTCAGCATTGTACCCGATACCGAATTTCTCTTTGCGGATCCGTTCTACCACGATCGAGCCTTCAGTTCCAGCATTTTCCGCGATCTCACGCACAGGTTGTTCCAATGAACGACGGATAATATTAATACCAGTCTGCTCATCCGCGTCATCAGCTTTGACTTTTTCCAGTACGCTGATAGCGTTCAACAGGACGATACCGCCGCCCGGGACGATTCCTTCTTCCACACCGGCTCTGGTAGCATGTAACGCGTCTTCAATTTTAAATTTCTTATTTTTCATTTCAGTCTCGGTGGCCGCGCCAACGTTGATCACAGCTACTCCGCCGACTAATTTGGCTAATCTCTCCTGTAGTTTTTCCTTATCATAATCAGAGGTAGTTTCTTCGATCTGCTTGCGGATCTGGGAAATTCTCTTTTCAATGGCTTTCTTATCGCCTTCACCGCCAACAATGGTGGTGTTTTCCTTGTCCACGGTCACTCTCTTGGCTTTACCGCACATGGTCAAATCAGCTTTATCCATTTTAATGCCAATGTCTTCACTGATCACTTGGCCGCCGGTTAGGATAGCAATATCTTCCAGCATCTCTTTGCGCCTGTCGCCAAAACCAGGGGCTTTGACGGCGGTGCACTTCAAGGTGCCTCTCAGCCGGTTCACTACGAGGGTAGCTAATGCTTCGCCTTCTACATCATCGGCAATAATAATAAATGGCCGGCCGGTCTGGGCGATCTTTTCCAATACCGGTAGCAGATCTTGCATCGAAGCCAGCTTCTTGTCAGTGATCAACAGGTACGCATCTTCGAGCACTGCTTCCATTCTTTCCGGATCAGTCACGAAATAAGGTGACACATAACCGCGGTCAAACTGCATGCCTTCAACCACTTCTAAAGTGGTTTCCATGGACTTGGCTTCTTCTACGGTGATCACGCCGTCTTTGCCGACTTTTTCCATGGCTTCAGCAATCAATTTACCTACTTCTTTATCATTGGCACTGATAGAAGCGATCTGTTCGATCTCTTCTTTCGTATTTACTTTCTGGGATACTCTCTTGATCTCTTTCACTATCGCGTCAACGGCTTTCTCAATACCCTTCTTTATATGTAAGGGATTGGCGCCGGCAGTGATGTTTTTCAGGCCTTCCTTCATAATGGATTGGGCCAAAACAGTCGCGGTGGTGGTGCCGTCACCGGCTACATCATTGGTCTTGGAAGCTACTTCCTTGACCAGTTCCGCGCCCATATTCTCGAACGGATCTTCCAACTCTATTTCTTTGGCAATGGTTACTCCGTCATTGGTAATGGTCGGCGAACCGAATTTTTTATCTAATACTACGTTCCGTCCCTTGGGTCCGAGGGTTACTTTCACCGCATCGGCCAAGATATTTATACCTTTTAATAATGATTGTCTCGCTTCTTCCCCAAACTTTAAGATCTTTGCCATTTCCCTCAACCCCCTTCTATTCTGCTATGCCCATGATATCGTCTTGGTGCATAATAAGATATTCGACGTCGTTTATTTTTACTTCTGTACCGGAATATTTGCCAAACAAGATCTTATCGCCTACTTTGACATCCATAGCGATTTTTTTGCCATTATCATCGGTCTTGCCTGGTCCTACCGCGATCACTTCCCCTTCCTGCGGTTTTTCCTTGGCTGTATCCGGGATAATGATGCCTCCCTTTTTCACTTCTTTAGCCTCAAGGGCTTTCACCAACACCCTATCTCCAAGCGGTCTTAACTTCATAATGTCTCCTCCTTTCCTTTTATTATGTATAACCCATATAAAAGCAGAAACTTACAATTATATAAGTGCAATTGTAAGTTAGCACTCTTAATGTGTGACTGCTAATATATATCAAAAACTACTTTTTTTGTCAAGAACTTTTTTTTACTCTACGACTTCGGCTGCTGTTTTAATAACATTAGCCGGTATTTCCAGCCCGATGACTCGCGCGGTATTCAAGTTGATGACCAGGCGATATTCAGAATTAGTGATCACCGGTATTGTCGCCGGGTCACTGCCCTTGAGAATGTCCACAGCTTGGGAAACTGTGATCGCGGCGCCGGTCTTAAAATCAAAGCCTAGTGAGCACAAAGCTCCTTTTTTAATTAAACTGTTCAAGGAAGCGTACGTCGGGATCTTATGGACATTGGCCACAGCGATGATTCCCTCGCCAAAAGCTGATACCTTCGCGTCAGCCAAGGTGACCAGTACGTCAACTTTACCTATTATAGGTTTTGCCGCATCAGCTAAAGAATCTATGGAATTTGCGGATGGGGGGATCTTGAATTCTATCGCCTTCATTTTTATCCTGGCCATCGCTTCCTTCCAGGCTTGGACCTGGCTGACCGGAGAAGGATCTTCGGCATTATATAAGAATCCGATCTTTTTTGAACCGGGTATTACATAAAGCAGAGCGCTTAATTGCCGGTCAGCGGAAACTGCGCAATGACTGCCGGTAAAATTCGTGTTTGGGCGAACCAAACTTTCGACCAAGCTCGCCCCTACTGGATCAGCCACAGCGGTGAAAATTACCGGCTTTTTAAAACCAGCTTCCTTTACCGCCAGGCAGTTTGGGGTTCCGGCACTAAAGACCAGGTCAATATCCTGTTCCATTTTCTTCAACTGGCTCAAGAATAATTCTTTTGAACCTTGGGTATCTAAAACCAAAAACTCCACGTTCAGGCCGGCCTTCCCTGCTTCCTTGGCTAATCCTTCCTGAAATGTATTTCTACAAATAGAATATTCAGGATTATCATAATAAACCGCTAACAATACTTTTTTGGCAGTATCCGCCTGTAGGATAAAAGGGATGAACAGAACTATGACCGCGAATAACATCATCAACATCGTTCTTGGTATCTTCATAATCCACTCCTTTTTTTAAAGAAATAGCCCGATAACAAACCAGATCACCAATAAAACTAAACCAAAAAAACTCAGACTGAAAAGACCGGAAGAGACCGGATTCCCTTTTTTCAGGATCTCAATATCCTCTACATATATTATCTCGCAAGCCCCTGGTCCGGTATCGGTCCGGACCGTACTGGTCTGCCATTTATATAAAGATGGTTTGTCAATATCAGCCTGACCGGTATTTTTAGCCACAACATCGACCAGCTTTCCCTTGATCTTTACCTGGTCACCCACGTTCAGGGAATTCATTTTACGCTCGATAGTCGGATCATTAATAATAAGATGTTCATTGGCGATCTCGCTGGGATTGACTTCCAGGCCGGTTTCATACTGCCAATAGGTGAACCGCCCATCCTGCCAAAACCGTAATTTCCTGCTTTGGTAAACTTTTGTGGCCAGGTTACTGCCCCATACCAGGCTCACATCCATGGGAAACACCGATGCGTACTTATAAATACTGAAACGTTTATAATTCAGCTTATGTACAAGCAGAGCATTGACCGTATAATCAAAAAGCGGCGTTAACTCATAATTATAGCCGTCTTTGACAAAAGTAACAGGCTTAGTATCTGTCGTCGGTTTCTGCAAGGGAGCTTGCAGTGCCGCTGGTACAATTTCAGTAATACCGCGATAATCATTGCGGGTAAAAAAAGTGATCCCGTATGTCAACAACAAGATAATGAACAAATAAGCTTTGTACTTACTCATGGGCCTCCTGTTTAGCCTGGTACTGCGCGTAGAGTATATAACCACCCCAAGCCAAAGCCAAGAGCATAAGCAGTATCCCGATAGTCAAACTAACTGTGGCCAGGAGATGGTCATACTGCAGCCAGCCCAAACGTCCCAGGATATTTTCCCAGTCATGATATCCAGGCGCCTCTTTCCCGGTCACACCGCCTAACAGGATCAATTCACCGGCCCGGGCATCATTAATATATGGAGCGCTGTCCATAAAGCTCTGGCCCAGCCACCAAAGCCCGATCGAGGCCCCAAAAGCATCACGGTTTTTCAGCAGGAACGCCCCGGTCACGATCGCGGGCATGATCAATTGCATCAGTGTCCCGCCCAGCACTCCCATAAAATCACCTAAAAAGGAAAAAATAATATGCCCGGCTTCGTGCATCGGCAGGTTAATATTGTGCATGAAAGACATCATCTGGTCCTGCATGGGAGTTTTCATTAATTTGAAACCCCAGAGTAAAAAGAACATATATACCAGTACCCGGCCATAGAAATAGGCAGGTTCTTTTATTTCCTGCTCCGGGAATATCAGTTCTTTTATAGTCATTTATTGGCGATATTGAAAGCAGTGGCAAGTACCAGCGCTACCAATTCCTTTTTCCGCCTTACCTCGATCAGCGACACAGTGGTTTTCCTGCCCTCTTTGATATTTCGAGCCCTGGCTTCTATGATATCGCCGGCAAATACCGGCGACAGGTAATTGATCTTCATTTCCATGGCCACAGCCACTCGCCCCTTGGTATTCACTGCCTGGGCAAAAGCCCGGTCAGCTAGGGTAAAGATCGCACCGCCGTGAGCTGAGCCATTAGAGTTCAGGTGCCGCGGCCCGATCTTCAATTTGTAGCTTTTTCCCTGGATAGCGGTCTTAATGCCGACCAGCTCTGAGAATGGGCTTCTTTTTTGATGAAATGATTGTTTCATAGATCATCCTTAACCCGATCAAGGTCAGGTTTTGATTGACCTTATCGAATATTTTTTCCGCGTTCTGGATCAAATATACTAATCCGCCGGTACCGACAATGACCGGCCGGCCCTTGATCTCTTTCTTAAGTTGTTTCAGGATCTCTTTTACCTGGCCCAGGAAACCAAATACCAAACCTGCCTGCATGCTATGCACTGTATTTTTTCCCAGGCACTTATCTGGTTTGACCAGCTCTACCTTGGGCAATTTGGCGGTTCTCCTGAACAAAGCCTCGCAGGAGATCCCGATACCAGGAGCAATAGCTCCGCCCAGGTATTCCCCGTTCTTCGAAACTACGTCAAAGGTAGTCGCGGTACCGAAATCCACAATGATCAATGGTTCCCCTTTTTTGCGGTAGAGCTCCCAGGCAGCCAGGGCATTGACGATCCGGTCCGTGCCTACTTCACCCGGAACGTCATATAAGATCGGCATAGGTACCTTACGGGGCTCAACTACCAGCGCTTTATTCTTGACATATTTCCGGCATACTTGCACCCAGACATCGGTCAAGCTGGGCACAACGCTGGCAATTATCGCGCCGGTCATTTCCCTGTCCCCGGCTAGTAACGTGCCATTGATCAATCCAGTCAGTTCCAAACCATATTCATCATCGGTCCGCCGGTGATCAGTGGTAAATCTCCAGTTGGCTACCAGTGTGTTCGCCCGGAAGATCCCCAC